>CAOKFJ010000219.1 GCA_948467695.1 uncultured Allobaculum sp.
TGATTGCGTCAACCGACACGCGCTCCACGCCCTGATAGCCTTTTGGATTGATGTAGTGCGTGTAATCGGTAAACATCGTGTGGTATGTCTCCACAACCGGCAGCGACAGCGACCGGCCCAAATGCTGGCCATAGATGCCGACGCCGAAATTTGTCTGCAGGTGCAGAATATCGAGATTCATGTCTTCGATATAGCGCGTGGCGCCCATGTTGATGGGCGACGAGACTTTATAGCCGTACAGGCTTTTGAGGCGAAAGCCCGGAAGGCGCAGCACGCCGTCTTCAAATTCGATTTTTCCTCCGGCGTGGTTGGTGATCACAAACACTGTGTGACCCAGTTTTTCGAGGGCTTTTTTCAATGTCACAGTCGAGCTGACAACGCCGTTGATGTCCGGCAGGTAGGTATCGGTAACCAGTCCGATTCTCATCGTTCAACACCCTTTCTTATTCATTGAAGTCCGCCATGCGGCAGGCTCGTTTCTTCTTTACAGTATCCGGCCCATGCGCCGGACGGTTTTCTGATGAATGTCGTGTGTATGGGAATAAAACGCGTTTCTTGCTTTTGGATATATTCCGTTTTTTTTTGCGCGCTGTGTTTCAGGCTTCCAGCGTCCCCTGCGTTTTCGGGGCGGAAAATGCGAAACATTTGGCGCGACTGTATCTACAATCATACAACGTATGCAATATGTCGAGGCGATTTCAAGAGAAAGCGCCAGCCTGCATATGTCCTGCGCGGGACAGGCAAGCTGACGCTGTTTATCCAGTCAAATGAAATTCAGATACTTTCGGCAACCGCATCCGGCGTTTTCGCTGTTTCATTTTCGCGAATTTCAAAGGTAGCAGCAGGATTGGCCGGACCGGCGGATTTTGGAAGAGGTTTTTCTTTTTCTTCCTTTGCAGCTGAAGAAACGGAAGACGAGCGGCTGCCTGGCTCATCGTCATCCTCGCCATCATCTTTTTCCTTCGGCTGATCGGCATCGGAACAAGAAGCAGAAGCCGCATTTGCACCTTCAAGCGAATCGGCGACACGCGCGATTTTTTCCTGTTCTTCGCGGGCGGTGCAGCGGTTCTTGAAAATCATAAACACAAGCGCGCCGCCAATGACGGGAATGTAGTAGGACGAGAAACGCCACAGAAGCAGCACTGCGCCGGTAAGCGATCCAAGCATGTTCTGGAAGAGCATCGTAAAGAACACTTCCGTACCTCCGCTTGCGCCGGGCAGCGGCACAAAGCTGTTGGCCATCGTCACAAACGAAGCAAGCGCCATGGTATCGATCAGATCGAAAGGCGAAAGGCGAATGCCGATCGCGAGCGCCACAATATAGGGCAGCGCGTAATACATCGTCAGACGCGCGAAGTTTGCCAGAGCGGCTTTGAGAACAATCTTGCGGTTCTTGCTCAGCGTGCGGATCTGGTCGGTGAATCCGGTCACCTGATCCATCCATACCTGCATCTGGTGTTCCGGATTTTTGACGAGGTGGATCTTGGAAAGAAGCACGGGAAGCTTTCCGGAAAGCCATATGTAGGCTTTGGGAAAGAGCGCCATGGTATAGAGCGCGAGAATGACCACCACATTGACAAGATAGCCGGCCGCGACAATCCAGAACCAGGCGTTGAGATTGACATAATGGGTAAAGCGAAGGGCAAAAAGAATCGTGACGTAAATCATCATGACTGTCTGATAGATGATGAAATCCGCCCACAGCAGACTTGCGCCGTCGCTGTAGGAAACGCCCTGTTTTTTCAGAACGTAAATCTGACCGAACTGTCCGCCGGTCGCCGATGGCGTAATGCCGGCAAAGAACGTTCCGGTAAACGCGACGACAACGCCTTCTTTAAGCGTGTAGTCCTTGCGGTAGTGCCGGCCAAGAATTTTGTATCCCCAGCCGATAACCACGTTGATGGCCAGTCCCCAGGCCAGCACGAACAGCAAAGAGAAGATATTCATGCGCGCAAGGGAAGACATGATCAGAGAAAAGTTGTCGCGCAAAGCGAAATACATCGCGACGGCGGTGACCGCCACAATCAGAAGGATGTTGAAGACGTATTTTTTAGTCGCCTGCATACGCGGGATCCTTCTCGCCTGCGAACTTTTCGTTCCAGGCGTCTACATAAAATTTGCGCCACATTTCGAGAACGTGTTCGCGTGAATAGAATTCGGAAAGATGATCGCTCTTCTGCGACCAGAAGCGATAGAGTTCTTTGTCATTGCGAAGCCCCGACAGAAGCTCCTTGAACTCTTCATTCGTGTTGCCGCGCAGATAGTCGTCAAAAAGAATGTCGCGGTACAGCTCGAGATCGCGCGTAACCAGCGGAATCGAGAGATTGACGGCTTCGAGAATGGTCATCGGGAACAGTTCGTTGTAGCTCGGTATGAACAGCACGTCGCACATGTTGTAGATGCGCACCATATCCGAACGTTCGACAATGCCGGTGAAGACGACGTTTTCAGGCGGATTTTCCATAATCTGCTTGAGTTCTTCGTAGCCTTCAGTCAAAGCGCCAAACGAGAAGCCTCCAGCCCACACGAAGCGGGTATCGGGCATCATTTTCGCGGTGGCGACAAAATCCTGCACGCCTTTGCGTGTCTGCACCTGTCCGCATCCGAGAACCACGAATTCATCATCGCCGATGTTCCAGCGCTTTCTCATCTCGCTGCGGTCCTCTTGGCCCAGAGGATGGAATTTTTCATGCGAGACGAAGTTGGGAATATACGTGATCTTGCTTCCTTCGATGCCGTATTTTTCCAGTTCCTTGATAAAGGACGGATTGACGACGACCAGGCGGTCGGCAGAATCGTAGAAGTTGATGATGTACTTGCGCGCTACGGGATAGAGAATTTCGGGAATCTTGAGCGAGTCCTCAAGCGTATCGGGCAGGAAGTGGCAGTACGCGATATTGACCGATTTCTTGTTTTTCAGACGGACAAGAAACGCGGGATCGATGGTATGAAAATGCTGGATGTCCGGTGAAGAGGTCCACTTGTTGACTTCGACATCGAACAGATCGGAAGCTCCCTCACGAATCAGTTCAACCTGTTCTTCATAGGCGCTTCCAACGCCCTGACCCGCTACCGCGTCAGCGCTTGAAAACATGGTGATGGACAATTTATCTTGGTTCATAATTGGGAAAACCTCCGTACGATTGTAGCATGTGCCGTCCTGCATCATTCTGACCATCGTCTGTCACCTGAGTAAGAAAGACTCGACGAAGTCAGAAGGCTGCGGCAGAATCCGTTTACAGCAGAAAAGGCTGAAAGACAGAAAATAAAAAACGGGTTCCGTTCGCAATGCTGTGTCTGAGTATAGGAAAAATAAGCGATGCATGTATGTGGGATGACTGATCTTCATGCCCTCGACGGCGCGCTTTGTCAGAGCGCGCGCAAGTCATGGCATATGCATGAATTTATCAGTGCATCAGGCAAGATGTATTGTACTCGTAAAATGCCATATATCCGGCAACGCTGTTTCGTGATAATAGAAAATTTAGAACCTGTTCTTTCTGGATTCGCCTGACGTTTTGATCTTTTTCCAAACAAAGCGCTTTCTTTTATTTTCTTACGCTTTTGATTCGAAATAACTATCCCTTGTGCTCCTGCGTGCATTCCCGAAGTAAAAAACTCTTTTCTGCGCATATTCTGGAAAAAGCGGAACAAAACCGAATGCCTGAAGCAGAAGAGATGCCCGACGCTTTGCATGCGACAGGTTCTGCTATTCATACGATACAAAAAATAAAGCCGGCGCGGGCCGGCTCTACTCAAGAAAGTTTAAAGAAAGGGATATGATTTCGATGAGCTTTTGTGTTTGCTCACCTGTATAGTAAGGCATTCCTGCGCCATGCACACAGTCCAATGACCGTTTTAAGCAAT
>CAOKFJ010000220.1 GCA_948467695.1 uncultured Allobaculum sp.
ATAGAAACGGTTTGAAGCGCCATTCGCTGCGCGATGCGCGCCGATCCCAAATTCTGACCATAACTTCACACAGGGAAAACACCCGAACGTGCACAATGCGCACCGTGATTTGATATAATACAGTTTCGAGGAAGGATTATGCCGTATTATCAGACATTAAAACACCGCCGTGAGGATCTTGGTCTGAGCGTTCAGAACGTTGCAGACCAGACGCGGCTCAAGCCCGAATTCATTCGGGCGATCGAAGAACACAACCTGGATCTGTTCTCGGACGACTTTTCGTATGTCCGGTATTTTGTTCATGCCTACTGCGATGCGATCGGTGTCAACTGGACGATGATCAAAGATGAAGTGGACGCGGATGTTTCGAAGTGGGCGCATGCGCGCGATCAGGCGCTTTACGATGCGCAGGTGCGCATGATTCAGACAATGCCCTCGATGAAGGCGGATAAAAGCCGGACGAGGAAAACCAGACGCAAGCGCAAAGCCTCGTTTCTGGAAAACAGTGCCGGAAGCCTGTCGCGCAAAATGAGCTGGGGATCATCCAAAACGATGACCCGGCTGATCGTGATCGGCGCAGGCGTCGCTGTGGGCGGTCTGCTTATGCTTGGCTATTTCCAGAACAGCTCGGCGCAGCGCGCGCTTGAACAGCAGCGTGCAGAGCGGACGGCTGAACTGGAACAGAAAGAAATCGAAACAAGACGTCTTGCCGCTGATCTCAAATCCAAAAAAGACGATTCCACCGAGGTGGAACAGACGAAACCCGTGCTGAAAATCTCGGGACTCGAAGAAGAGAACAGCTACGACGTCCGTGGCTATACAATGGATCAGCCGGTTGTTCATATTTCCTTTTACGCCATTGGGGCGCAGACGGTGACGATCACCTGGAACGGAGTGCCCGCCTATTCGCAGGCGGTTTCCGGAGCCGGAAGCTATGATCTGCAGGCTGGAGGAAGCGGACAGCTCGTTGTAACCTTTCAAAGCCCGTCCGTCTACAATGCGCTTTCACTCGACGATACCGAAATCCCCGCAAACTTTACGCTCGCTTCTCCCGGCGGAGGAAGCAAGATCACACTCAATCTGATCTACAGCGAGAAAGCGCCGGAAGAAAACGCATCATCTCAGGCATCATCTGAACCGACACCGCAGGATCCTGCACAGACTGCCGAAGATCCCGATGCCGGTCTGTACGAGGATCCATATGCTGATCCGTATGCCGATCCCAACGGAATCATTTACGAAGATCCTGCCATGGGCTATGGCGAAGAAGACTACACCGCCCCCATACAGTAAGCACATCTTTTCTGCCTGATGTCGCCTTATATAAGGCTGAAGAACGCCGCAGTCGTACTGCCAAGAGAAAACAACTGCATATTATGCAAAGCGGGAAAACAACTTCCGCACAAAGACACGGAAGACCATTTCGTGTCGAGGAGAACAATTCATGAATTTCTGGAACAAACTGAACGTGCCCAACAAGCTGACCGTCATCCGCATGCTGATGGTTCCGCTGCTCTGGGTCATTTATCTGTGCATCCCCGGCGATGCGCTTCTCATGTCCAAAGACGCCGGTTTCGGCATTCGAAATCTGCTTGCGCTGATTCTCTTCAGCGCCGCTTCGCTTACGGATATGCTCGATGGAAAAATTGCCCGCAGCCGCAACCTGATCACTTCCTTTGGAAAATTCCTGGATCCGATTGCCGACAAAATGCTCGTCAACTCGACGCTGATCCTTCTTGTCTATACGCATGAAGCCATGGTGCTGCCGGTTCTGCTCATGATCGCGCGCGACCTTGTAGTCGATGGACTGCGTCTGAGCGCCGCATCTAAAGGCAAAGTTGTTTCCGCGGGCTTCCCTGGAAAGCTTAAAACCGTTCTGCAGATGATTGCCATCATCCTGCTTCTGCTTGGCAACTGGCCTTTTGTGTATCTGCATTTGCCGCTCGATACCATCATGCTGTGGGCAGCCGCGCTCGTATCGCTCTATTCCGGATGGATTTACTTCATCAAGCTTCGCAAGTACGTCATGGAATCCATGTAGTTCAAACGCATACGCGAATGCATAAAGAGGTGCATGAAGATGAACCTTCATTCCTTGAATACAGATGTGCGCGCAGCTGAAGATGACCGCATGCTTGAAGCCGCAAAAAACGTGATTGCGTTTGCCGCTGCGCATGGCTATCGCATCAGTTCATGCGAAAGCTTTACAGCCGGTCTGTTCTGCGCCGTCCTTGGCAGCGTGCCCGGCGCGTCTTCGGTTCTTGCCGGGGGATTTGTGACCTACCAGAGCTATGTCAAAACCATCGCGGCGCACGTCGGCACAGAGCTGATCGATCGCTATGGTGTCATCAGCGCACAGTGCGCCGCAGCTATGGCGCGCAACACACGCGAACTTCTCGAGACTGACTATTGCGTCTCCTTTACCGGCAACGCCGGACCTTCCGCAATGGAAGGCAAGCCTGCAGGCGATATCTTCTGCGCCATTGATTCGAAAAACGAAGACACACAGGTCTGGAACGGTATTCTCTCGCTGCCTCGAAACGAGCTTCGAAAAGAAGCCGTCCGACAGATGCTTGAAGCGCTTTTAGAGTGCATGAAGCATGACGCCAGCGCGCAGAACCTGCATGCTTAAAGCGATGCCCGATGCAAGTATCGGCGCATTTATACAACACAGAAAACACCGTTCTGTACGGTGCACATATACAGCAAGCCGTGCATACTGCCCGGCTTCGTTTCTCTACTGAAGAAAGGAGCTTTTTATGGCAAAAGCAAGCCCCAAAACAATCGCGCAGAAACGCGCGGAAAAAACCAAAAACAAAACCAAAGACGAACTTCTGAGCGATGTCGTCAAAGCCATTGAAAAAGAATATGGCAAAGGCTCGATCATGAAACTTGGCGACCGCAGCGGTGTGGACGTTGAACCTATCCCTTCCGGATCGCTTCTTCTTGATAAAGCGCTCGGTATCGGCGGATATCCCAAAGGCCGAATCATCGAAATCTACGGTCCTGAATCTTCCGGTAAAACCACACTGGCTCTGCACGCCATCGCCGAAGTGCAGAAACGCGGCGGACGCGCTGCCTTCATCGATGCTGAAAACGCCATCGACCCCGTATACGCCAAGCACCTTGGCGTTGATATCGACGAACTGATTCTTTCCCAGCCGGATTCCGGTGAACAGGGTCTGAACATCATGATGATGCTGATCGAGAGCGGCGCTGTCGATCTGGTTGTCGTCGATTCCGTTGCCGCTCTTGTGCCTCAGGTCGAACTGGATGGCGAAATGAGCGAGCTTCAGGTCGGCGCACAGGCTCGAATGATGTCCAAAGCCATGCGCAAAATCTCCGGTATCATGAACCAGTACGACTGCACAGCGATCTTCATCAACCAGCTGCGCATGAAAGTCGGACCCAGTTACGCAAACCCTGACACGACTCCTGGCGGTTTCGCGCTGAAATTCTACGCGTCTGTACGTGTGGAAATCCGCAAAAGCGAAATCGTTAAAAACGGTACAGAAGCTGTCGGCAACAAAGTCAATGTCAAAATCGTCAAGAACAAAGTTGCTGCTCCGTTCCGCAAATGCCAGCTTGAAATCACCTATGGCGAAGGTCTCTCCGCTATGGCTGAACTGATTGACCTTGCCGTTGAGTACGACATCATCAAGAAGTCCGGCGCATGGTATTCCTACAAAGGCGACAAGATCGGACAGGGGAAAGAAGCATCCAAAGAATTCCTCAAAAAGAACAAGGAACTTTACGAAGAAATCTACGCCCAGGTACAGGAACGCATCCTCAATTCTTCGCTTTCCGATGAAATCGAAGAAGGCGACAAGTCCGGTTTTTACGATTTCATCGACCTGGCAGGA
>CAOKFJ010000221.1 GCA_948467695.1 uncultured Allobaculum sp.
TACCAGAAAACCTTCCAGCGCTCGACAGCGCTCAACAATATTCTTGAACTCGAAGCCGGAGACTATATCGTCCATGCGCAATACGGTATCGGTCAGTATCTCGGCGTGGAAACACGCGAGCAGAACGGCACCAAGCGCGACTATCTGCATGTGGCGTACCGCGGCGGAGAAAACCTGTTTGTTCCGCTGTCGCAGTTTGAACTCATCCGCAAATACGTTTCCAAGGAAGGCGGCGTCAAGCTGTCCAAGCTCGGAACCGGCGAGTGGGAAAAGACAAAGAAAAAGGTCAACACGCGCGTCGAAGAAATCGCCGAGCGCCTTGTCGATCTGTATGCGGCGCGCACTGAAGATATCGGATACGCGTTTCCGAAAGAAGACGCGCTTGAAAGAGAGTTCGATGAAGCGTTTGAATATGAATCCACACCCGATCAGCTTCAGGCGACCGCGGAAATCAAGGCAGAGATGGAAAAGCCCAAACCAATGGATCATCTGCTGATCGGCGACGTCGGCTACGGTAAAACGGAAGTCGCCATGCGCTGCGCCTTTAAAGCCATCTGCGCCGGCAAGCAGGTTGCTTTCCTGTGCCCGACGACAATTCTGTCCATGCAGCATTACCAGACGCTGCTCAAGCGTTTTGAACAGACCGGAGCGAATATCGCGCTGGTCAACCGGTTCGTTTCCGCCAAAGAGATGAAACGCATTCGCGAAGGGCTCAAAGACGGTTCGATCGATATTGTGGTCGGCACGCATCGTCTGTTTTCCAAAACCATCGCCTATAAAGATCTCGGCTTTCTGATTATCGATGAGGAACAGCGTTTCGGTGTAGGGCACAAAGAGAAGATCAAAGAGATGAAAAACTCCATCGATGTTCTTTCGCTGTCCGCTACACCGATTCCGCGTACCCTGCAGATGTCGCTGATCGGTGTGCGCACGATTTCGCAGCTGAGCACGCCACCGGCGCACCGTCATCCGATTCAGACATACATTATGGAAGAGAAGGGACCGGTCATCGAAGAAATCATTCAGCGCGAACTGTCGCGTTCCGGTCAGGTGTTCTTCCTGCACAACCGTGTCGAAGATATCTTCCGCACCGCACAGCGTCTGCAGGAAAAATTCCCGGATGTATCGATCGGCGTCGCACATGGAAGAATGAGCCGCGAGGAAATCGAAGATGTCATGATGGAGTTCTCCCAGGGCAAATACCAGATCCTCGTGTGCACCACGATTATTGAAACCGGTCTGGATATCGCCAACGCGAATACGATCGTCATCGAAAATGCGGATCACTTTGGTCTTGCCCAGCTGTACCAGATTCGCGGACGTGTCGGACGCCGCGAAAAGCTCGCGTACTGCTATCTGCTTGTCACACCGGACAAACAGCTGAGCGAAGCGTCTTCCAAACGTCTGAAATCGATCAAGGAATTCACACAGCTCGGTTCCGGCTACAAGATCGCGATGCGAGATCTGACGATTCGCGGCGCGGGCGACATGCTTGGACCGAAACAGGCGGGATTCATCGATTCCGTCGGCCTGGATCTGTATCTCGACATGCTTTCGGCAGCGATCGCGCGCAAGAAGAAAGCTGCCGGACAGCCGGTGGAAGAGGCCATGGTTCCCGAAGACGAACAGCCGCCGAAAACCGCGAACGTGCAGCTCGAGGGATATATTCCCGAACAGTTCTCGTCCAATGACGGCGACAAGCTCGCCCTGTATCAGGAAATCCGCGCGATCCGTACGGAGAAAGAACTTGAAGCCTACGAGACACGCACAACCG
The DNA here is from genome assembly GCA_948467695.1 of uncultured Allobaculum sp. GTDB lineage: Bacteria > Bacillota_I > Bacilli_A > Erysipelotrichales > Erysipelotrichaceae > Allobaculum. The sequence continues at coordinate 1,775 of CAOKFJ010000221.1, forward strand.
ATTTGTTTGGACGCATTCCCAAAGAAGTTCAGGCGCTTTTCGACAACAAGAAACTCGACCTGTTCGCTTCCAGACACGGGGTTGAGGCGATCACGGACAAGAACAATACGATCCAGATTGTCATGACCAATGAATGGAGCCGCAATGCGGATGGTCTCAAGCTGTTTGAAGGCATGAACGCCATTTCCCGCGAAATCTCCATGACGTTTAAAAACGGGCAGATTCTTGTCGCGCTGCCCAAAAAGAAAAGCTATATGCAGCTGCTCAAGAAGATCATTTCTCTTCTTGAAGATCCGCTCTTTCGAAAGGAGCACTCATGAGACTCGATAAATATCTGAAAACTGCCCGCATTCTGAAACGAAGAGAAGCAGCGAAAGAACTCGCGCTTCAAAAGCGAATTCAGGTCAACGGCCGCGTGGCGAAGCCTTCAAGCGAAGTCGAAGCCGGCGATGAAGTCATTCTTGAATTCGGAAACCGTCTGCTTGAAATACGCGTGCTCGATACGCCCAAGCAGGCGTCGAAGGAAAAAGCGGCACTGATGTTTGAAGTGCTGCGCGAAGAAAAAAAGGAAATCCGCGATGAAGCTTGAGGAAGAGCGCGTTCTGCGCGATCCGATTCACGGCTATATTCATATTGATGAAGAAGTGATCTGGAAGCTCATCGACACACCGGAATTCCAGAGACTGCGCCGCATTCACCAGCTTGGCGGTGTTATGATGGTCTATCATTCCGCCGAACACAGCCGTTTTGCGCACAGTCTTGGCGTCTATGAAATCTGCCGGCGCATTTTAAACGAAGTGCCCGGCATGACCAGCGAGCTTTCGGGACTGGAGCAGAAAGCGGGACTTTGCGCCGCTTTGCTTCACGACCTGGGGCATGGACCGTTTTCGCATACATACGAAGCGGTATCGCGTGTCAGCCACGAGGAAATTTCGCGGCGTCTGATCACGCATCCCGACAGCAAGGTCTTTCAGATCCTGTATGCCGAAGACGAACGTCTGCCAAAACTGGTTTCCAGCATTCTGGCGCATGAATCCAATCGAGTGCTGCTCGAGGATCTGATCAGTTCGCAGCTCGACTGCGACCGCATGGACTATCTGCTTCGCGACAGCTATGAAACGGGAACAAGCTATGGACGTTTTGATCTGGAACGCATTCTTCGCACGCTTCGCGTGCGCAAAGGAAGACTCTGCATCAAAAAAAGCGGTGTGCATTCGGTGGAGGACTACATCATGGGCCGCTACCAGATGTACTGGCAGGTGTATCTTCATCCGGATGCCTCGGGCTATGAATCGCTGATTCACGCCTTCTTCAAACGCTATGCCATCATACGGAAAAGAGAACCCATTGAACTGCTCGAACCGGTTTTTGATGAAGAGTTCGCTCCCGTGCGTTTTCTGCGTCTGGATGATGGCGCGGTAATGGCCGGCATTTCATTGGCACAGAATTCAGACGATCAGATTCTTGCCGATCTGGCCAGCCGCATCATCAGCCGCCGTCTGCTTCGCTGGGAAAATGAAGCGAGCGCAAAGACAATTGAAGCGGTGCGCAGCCGGTCGATACAAGCAGGGTTTGATCCCGACTATTATGTGCATCAGCGTCATATTCGATTGGAAGAATATCTTCCGTACAGCGAAGAAAACTCGAAACCGATTCTGGTGCTCGATCATGATGAACTCAAACCGCTTTCCGCATGTTCTGTCGTGGCAAGATCGCTTCTGGAAATGAAACAGACGAGTCAGATTCGTCTGTACTGGCCAAAAGAAGCAAAAATCTGATTTTCAGATGAACAGACTGATGGAAAAAGCGTCTTAAATTGGGAAAAACTCCCCAAAATAAAGCCGAAATCCCATTAAAATTTTCAGGAATACACTGGAAAAAATCATAAAACAGAGGCAAATCCCGAAAAAACATCAGAAAAGAGGGTGATTTCCTTCGCCGCAAAGCCTTTTATATGGCTTGCAGGCAAAGGGAGATCATCCTCTTTTTGTGATAATAATGATGGAAAAGCGCGAATGATTGACCATATGTTACGGGTAAAGTTTAGATGTACAAAACGGATAAACCTGAATGTACAAAAAA
>CAOKFJ010000222.1 GCA_948467695.1 uncultured Allobaculum sp.
ACCGTTCATGTATCACGAAGAAGGCCGCGTGCCCTGGATTGGCGACAATAAAGCCGCACGCGAATGCATTGAACGCCTCGACAGCTAAACACATCGCCAAAAGGCGATTCGCAACGAATTGAATTCATAGAGAAGATCAGAGAGAAGCCATCAGCAGTGACTGAGAACTTCTCTCTTTTTCGTGTTTTATTTGCATAGCCTTGTCATTGGTTCCGAATTAAAGGCAAAAGAAGACCGTAACAAAAACAGAGATGAAAAAAAGCGACAATAAGTAATAATAAAATTAGTTAACGAGACAAAAAGCCTCGTGCATGCGACATGAAGAATGAATGCGTATGCGTGCATATGCTGTGTCTGCATGCAAGTTTCGTTCTTTCAATATCCGTGCAGGACGAAAGGAGAATAAAAAAATGGATACAGGAAAAAGATTAATGCTGTATCTTCTGATGGGCGGATGCTGCGTGCTGCTGACGGGATGTCATTACGAGAGGAAGAGATCTTCAAGTGTGCAGGAAAGCGTTCCCTATGAGTTTACCGGCGAAAACACGCTGATCGTTGAGCCGTTCGCGCAGCCGGACTTTTCATCCATCGTTACAAGCGCAGATTCGTCTCTGGTCTATGAAGCCGTCTATGATCAGACGCAGGCAGAAACCGCGCAATCCACCGAACTGAGCATTTTCGATGGACGCCATGAACTGCTTGCCACAGTGCCGATTCAGATTATTGTGCGTTCTTATGAAGATCCAATTATTCTTACCCGGTTTCCAGAGCAGACGATTGCTGAGATCAGTTTGATCTGAGCGACTTCGTCGAGGTCAGCTCGAAATTCAATCAGAATCTTGATGCTGTAAAACTGGAATGGATCAGCGCGCAGGACTTGCTCTCGCAAAAAGCCGGCTATGTTGTCTTTGATGCGAAAAGCGGAAAAGCTCTTTCGCCTGATCACACCTTCGCAAAAGGGGAGCATGCGCTCTATATTATTGCCGGTGATGGTTACGGACGTGCCTGCGGCAGTTCGGTGATCGAGCTGAACCTGGGCGAACCTGACTATTCATAAACGATGGCGCAGCTTTGCTGCATGTCTGACACAATGGCTGTCGCCTTAACGCATCAGTCAAACAAAACGGATTTCCAAATTGTGCAAATGGAAATCCGTTTTGTGCTGTTCAGGTGCTCTGTGTGGAAATACATTTCTTTTACGGGTAAAGTCTTTGTTGGTCCTCATGAAAAAAGACACCATAGTGGCATACCGGCTTGCATAATCTGAGCGTATGCCATTGAATGGACAGATGTCTTTTTACCGGATAGAAAAGGAAACAAACCGTACATGGAATATTTACTGCTGATTGTCGGGTTTGCCTGCCTCATCAAGGGGGCGGACTTCTTTGTAGATGGTGCGGCAAGCATCGCCTACAAATTCAAAATCTCGCCGACCATTGTCGGCCTGACGATTGTTGCGCTTGGAACTTCGCTGCCCGAGGCTGCCGTATCGATCTCCGCTTCGCTTGCGGGAAGCAATTCGCTGGCGATCTCGAACGTAGTCGGATCCAACATTTTCAACACACTGGTTGTTGTCGGCTGTTCTGCGCTGATCGCGCCGTTCATCATCCCCAAAGATGTCATCAAACGCGATCTTCCCATCAACATTCTGGCTGCCGCGCTGCTTTCCGTCATGCTTTTTGGAGGCGCAATCAACCGCATTGAAGGTATCGTTCTTCTGGTCTGCCTCGCTGTCTATATTTACATTCTTGTTCGCGATGCGAAAAGAGACCGCGCCAATGCGTCGGAAGAGAATGAAGAGAAAAAGATTCTCAAAACCTGGGTATCCATCGCCTGCATCATCGGCGGTGCCGCGCTGATTATTGTCGGCGGTCAGGTGACTGTCGATTCCGCGCAGAAAATCGCGCTTGCGCTTGGCATGTCCGAGACACTGATTGGTCTGACGATTGTATCGATCGGCACATCGCTTCCTGAACTGGTGACTTCTGTTGTCGCTGCACGCAAAGGCGAAAGCGGTCTGTCGCTTGGAAACGCCATTGGAAGCAACATCATGAACATCTTCTTCATTCTCGGCGCTTCGAGCGTTCTTTCTCCGCTCGCCGCCAGTTCGCAGAACTTGTTCGATGCGCTGATTCTTACTGCAATCGCTGTCGGAATCTATCTGCTTGCGCGATTCTCGAAGAAAATGGATCGTCCGAAAGGATGGCTTTTCCTTGCTGTATACGCTGTATACATGGCGTACATCATTATTCGATAGTCCTGTATGTGCCATACGTTCGAAACGTGTGGCATTTTTTCATGATGTTAACGTTTTGTGGGAGCAAATCCTGCAAGCGAAGAGAAAATCGTGTAGAATCATAGTCGACCCGCTTGAGAACTCAATTCGATGCGCTGCTGAAGCCAGCAGTTCACGGCGTGTTCACAAGATTGACAAATTCTGATGAAAGAGTTGAAATTTTGTGTGAGATCTCTATAATAGTGTGTGTGATTCAGGAAGGGGGGTTGTAGTATGCCAAAAGTAATCTTGAAAGAAAACGAACAGCTGGATGACGCACTTCGTCGTTTTAAGCGTCAGGTTTCCCGCAACGGTACCCTTGCTGAGGCCCGCAAAAGAGAATTCTATGTGAAACCGGGCGTTAAGAAGAAACTGAAATCCGAAGCAGCTCGTAAAGTTCGCCGCGGAAAATAAACGACCAAATAATCTGCGAAAGCAGATTTTTTTTGTGCCTGTTTTTTCATACACGCAAATGAAACAGGTACAATTTGAAATAGAGAATCTGCATGCCGTTCTGCCCAGGCATCATATGCGGCTTAAACGCTGGTTCTGCCATTGCTGCCGCAAAGCATAGAACACATTGCATAGCGGTTCTCTTATGGAGGATTTTATGGAAACTTATCTGGACTGTTCCGAACTTCCTTACGAGATTCTCGTCGCTCTGCCGGGATTTCAGGATGTCAACTTCAAGGAAATCGAAAAGAACTTTCCCGTCCGTCTTATACTGAAAAACCAGTCGCTGAAAATCGACGCCAAAGACGATTCGGTCGTCGAAAAAGTGCAGGCTGTGCTTGACGCGATGGTGCAGACGCTCGATCGCGCCAAACAAATCGACCCCGATGAGGTTGCGCGCCTTTGCTTTCTGGCCCGCAAAGGGGAAATCGCGCTCGTGGATGAAGATGAAGAGGAAGCGCCGATCGCCCGCACGCGAAGCGGAAAACTGATCTATCCCAAGACACCGCATCAGAAAGAACTCGCCGACGCTCTTCGTAATGAAAAAATCATTTTCGCTTCCGGTGTGGCGGGAACAGGAAAAACCTATCTGTCTGTCGCCTTTGCGGTCGATCAGTTCAAGAAGGAAAAGATCAAGAAAATCATTCTGACACGCCCGGCGGTTGAAGCCGGCGAATCGCTTGGTTTTCTGCCCGGCGATATGCAGGAAAAAGTCGATCCGTATCTGCGTCCGCTTTACGATGCGCTAAATGAAATGCTAGGCGCGGAAACCGTCGAAAAACTTCGCGAAAAAGAAGTCATTGAAATTGCCCCGCTCGCTTTCATGCGCGGACGCACGCTCAACGATGCGATCGTCATTCTGGATGAAGCGCAAAATACCACCCGCGCACAGATGAAAATGTTTCTGACACGAATGGGCAAAAACTGCCGCATGATTATCAATGGCGACGTTTCCCAGATCGATCTGATCAAAAAAGCGGATTCCGGTCTGATCGATGCCTGCAACATTCTGCAGGGAATCGACGGCATCGCTATGGTGTATTTTGACCAGACTGACGTTGTGCGAAACCCGCTTGTTCAGAAAATCATCGAACGCTACGACCAGAACTCCTGATCCGGCTAAACG
>CAOKFJ010000223.1 GCA_948467695.1 uncultured Allobaculum sp.
CACGACGCAAACCCTGCCGCTCGGGCCGAAGCAGTTGTCGGTGAAGGAAAAGACAAACGCTATGTACAGTATCTGACTGTTTCTACAGGACTTGGTTCCGGCCAGATCATCGACAAGGAAATCTACGGCGGTGCTCATGGCTTCGCTCACGAAGTTGCCAACTGCATCCTCTGGAAAGACGGCCCTCAGCACGGACGTCTGATCCCCGGCGGTGTAGAAGCGATCTGCTCCGGTACAGCCATTACAACACGCGCGCGCAACGCAGGACTTGATGTTGCGCATGCCGGTGAAGTCAACGACCTCGCCAAAGCAGGCAACGAAACTGCAGCACAGATCATGGACGACGCTAAAGAATATCTCGCCAACATGATCGCTATCCTGATCGCCATCACTGATCCCGACATCATCATCCTTGGCGGATCTGTAGCAGTGAAGATTGACGGCTTCGCTAAAGAAGTGGAAGAACGCGTTAAAGGCAAAGTCTTTGCACCTGTTGTTCCCTATGTTGATGTTCGCACCACAACTCTTTCCGAAGATTCCGGACTGATCGGCGCCGGCTACCTCGCATTCTCCAGAGCTGCGAAATAAGCGTAACCGCATACATCGAAAATAGTCGAAAATACTTATACTAAAGCATTGATAAAGAAAACCGGAATGTGATATATATTCACAATCCGGTTTTTATTTTGCAAGCCGAATGCCAGCTATAGACGCATCAAACCTGAATGCAAAGCTTTGCCCATATGTTCAAAATTGAGGATAGCTATGAAACAGGAGTTCAAAGTGAGACAGGAATTATCGGACATCCTGGCTTCTGAGATATAGCCTGAACGCATAACCTGTCGAATCTTCGGATCTCGATCGTACTCGGATCAGCACGATGTATACGCAGAGATGCAGACGCAAAGCTATACGTTTATTTTCACGACATTCGACATCGTTCATCACCATATACATCCCAGAGAATCACCGATCGGATCCATGAGAGAAGAAGATGAGGAATGGCGCACGAAAAGAAACCGAGATCTGCCTGAAAACGGGAAGGAACAGTTGAGCGAGATAGAATTCGCACTCTCGCTTGAATCCTGTTCTGCTCGTCTTCAAATGGAACACGATCAAACGCATGAAGAAATATGCGCATGGTAAAGCAGAGTATAAGCGATACGCGCTTTTCGGACTGACTTTTCATTCCGTTGTTTAGAGCGTTGAAGCAGCTGTACTCCTGGCAAATTCAAGCGTTATCCGCTTGTCGAAGCAGGACAATTCAAGAGAATGCAATACTGGCAATATAAATTGAAAAAACGGCGATTTATCCGCAAAAAATCTGATGAAAATCCGTAAGGGATTTCATTAAGGAAGACCGGTTCAAATAGCTTAAAATCAAAGACATTTATCAAGATTTCCGATATGGTAGTAAATGTTCTGCTTTTTAAGCAAGTGTAGAGGAATTGAGAATGGTTTATGTAACAAGCGATACCCACGGGGCATTTGACATTCATAAAATCAATCCGCGTGAATTTGAAGCGGCAAGTTCGATGACCAGCGATGATTATCTGCTGATCTGCGGAGATTTCGGCTGCATCTGGGACGGCGGAAGTCAGGACAGATTCTGGCTGAACTGGCTTGAAAGTCTTCCCTGGACAACCCTTTTTATTGATGGAAATCACGAAAACTTCGATGTGCTGAACGGCTATCCGATCAAGGAATGGAACGGCGGCAAAGTCCGTGAAATCCGACCCAATGTACTGCATCTCATGCGCGGAGAAATCTATCATTTCGCCGGCAAGTCCTGGCTCGCTCTCGGGGGCGGGAACAGCCATGACAGTGCATACCGCACACCCGGACAGAACTGGTGGCAGGAGGAAATCTTCAGCCATGAAGAGGCGCAGAACGCCCGCGACAATCTGGAAAAAGCCGGATGGAACGTTGACGTAGTGATCTCTCACGACGTGTTCGCATCCCATCCAAGCGCAGACACCTACGAACATGACCAGTCCCGCTATAGCGAAGACCGCGTCAACCAGCACGATTTTCTGGAGGAAATCCGCCGCAAGACCAACTACAAAATCTGGCTTTGCGGACACTATCACAAAGATCAACTCCATCATTTTGACGGCAAACCGTGCCGCATGCTGTTCGACGATGTCCGCGAAATTGACGATCTGATCAAAGAAGCGGATCAGAAGAAAGAAAACAGTCTCTAACGCAGTCTAAAAGGCGCGCAAACGCCTTATAATGAGCTGATGATTGGAGAATGTGCAATCAGTCACTATCATTCAGATAACCCGCAGAAGCCGGCAAATCGGTTTCTGCGGGTTTTGTTCGTCCCCGTGCATGAATAAAGATAATGCGGTGTAGTGTGTCGAAAGCTTGAATAATCAGGTGTTTTGACGCTACCGACTTACTCCCAATGCTGCATGACATCTTTGTTCTCACAATATTGATTTCGCCCAATAGACTTTTTCCTCATTCTCAAAGCGATGCTGAAGAAGAAAAAGCCTCCTGTCGTTTCTTGTGGCAGGAGGCGGAAGTGTGTTCAAGTTGTTGGCACGTCGTTAAGTGCAGAAGGGGAGGGCGATTAGTCTTCGATGTCGATGATGTCGCCGAGGTTTTCTTTGATTGTGGAAACAAGTGTATCAAAGGATTTGTTGAAGCGGTTCTGGTCGTTCTCGTTAAGCGGGAGCGTCAGGATCTGGGAGGCGCCGTCACTGCCTACCACTGTCGGAGTTCCGATGAAGTAGCCTTCTCTGCCGTATTCACCATTCTGGTAGGAGGATACGGGGAGCACGCAGCGTTCGTTGTTGACGATTGCGCTGACAATGCGGCGCAGGGCGATACCGATGCCGTAATAAGTGGCTTTTTTGAGGTCGATAATCTTGTAGGCGCGGTCGCGGACTTCTTCGTAGATTTCCTGAAGACGCGCAAGCGAGATATCTTTCTCATCAAGATATTCGAGCAGGGATTTGCATCCGATGTAGCAGTTGGTCCAGCTGACAAACGAGGAGTCGCCGTGTTCTCCAAGAATGTAGGCGTGGATATTTGTGGGCGCAAACTGAAGTTCTTCGGCAAGTCCATGACGCAGACGCGCTGTATCAAGAACGGTTCCGGAGCCGATGACGTGTTCTTTGGGGAGTCCGGATGCTTTCCAGGCAACGTAGGTCATGATGTCGACAGGGTTGTTGGCGACAACAAGAATGCCGTTGAATTTGTTTTTCTTGAGCTCTTCGCAGATGCTCTTCGTGATTTTTGCGTTGATTTTAACGAGTTCGAGTCGAGACTGACCGGGACGCTGTGCAGCGCCTGCGGTGATGACTACGATGTTGCAGTACTCGGCGTCCGCATAGGAGCCGGAATAGATTTTCATTTTGGTGTCTGCGTAAACCAGGCCGTCGGTGAGGTCCATCGCTTCGCCTTTTGCTTTGTCTGTGTTGGCATCGACGAGTACCATTTCGTCAATACCTTTTTCCTGCAGCATGGAGTAAGCGAAGGACATGCCTACAAAGCCTGTACCGACCAGCATGATTCTTCTTTTTTTGATGCGATGATCAGACATGGGGTTAGTCCTCCTTAGGTATGGATATATTATAATCGCGAGAAGATGAATCATTAAAGAGTTGCCTGTTGTTTTTTGGAAAACGCTTTACTCGTGAGAGAAAACGATCGGTCATAAAAATTGACGCTTGTACAATTTGTGCAGTTTTCTCAAGTCCACAGTGCTTCATGGAAAAATTGGGTACTTTCGCTTGGTTAATGCGCGATTTGATAGGAAGAAAAAGTTCATTTACCGGCTTCATTTCTGGGTACTGTCGAGTGCAGGAATACTGA
>CAOKFJ010000224.1 GCA_948467695.1 uncultured Allobaculum sp.
CAGAATGCTTCATGTGCCCTGCAAAATCGATCCGGCGAACTGCGAACCGATCGACATCGCCCGCTTCCTGTCAAGCATCGAAGACGAAGAAGATCGTCAGATTCTCTCGACAGTGACGGTGCGCGCCATGCAGAAAGCGCGCTACTGGGAGAAAAACGTTGGACACTACGGACTTGCGCTTGAAGAATACTGCCACTTCACGTCGCCGATCCGCCGCTATCCCGACCTGCTCATTCACAGAATGCTTCGCCGTCATGTGATTCAGAAGAAGAACGACGAAAAGAGCATTGCCAGAGACGAGAAGAAGATGGAAAACGCATCGCTCCACCTGTCCGAAAAAGAGCGCTGTGCTGTCACCATCGAACGCGCGGTAAACGATCTGGAAGCGGCCAAGTACATGGAAAACAAAGTCGGTCAGGAATACGAGGGTGTCATCGTAGGCGTTACCAGCTTCGGCTTCTTTGTCGAACTCGACAACACGATCGAGGGCATGATTCCGCTGCGCAATATGTCGGATGACTTCTATCAGTACGATGCCGATACCATGACGCTGCGCGGCGAAAACACCGGACGCACGTTCGCGCTTGGCATGCCGGTGCGCATTCGCGTTCGCGATGTGCAGGTGCCCAAACGCCAGGTGACTTTCGACTATCTCGAAACACTCGCCTCTCATCACGATCAGGACAATATGATCGAAGATGAAATCGAGGGCGAAATCATCGAAGAAAACGCAGTCAGCCAGGTAGCGTAAACACAATACCCCTGCGACGCACATCCAGTCAGAAAATCGAATGGAATATGCGCCAGGGCGTGTCATAAAATGATGCAGATGATCCCGACAGCCGGCAGGTTTATCCTGCTTTGGTTGTCGGGCATTTTTTATGTTCGCGCTTGAAAGATCTGTTATTTGTTTGAGTAGGCGATGCGGCAGTTGCGCCGCGTTATACGTCTGTCAAACGCGCTGCATTGCAGCGGGAAAGGATTTGAATATGAGCAGCGAACCGATTCAAAGCATCTACGCCACCCTCGGCGCAAAAGAGGGAGTCTATGATCGTCTGACACCGGAAATGGATCCTCACGGCGATCCGTTATACAAAGCGGCGTTCAAGACAAAAGAAGGCGTCAAAATTCTCTGGGTCAATTCGATCGAGTACTACGCGCTTCATGTCGGTGATCATGGTCTTCTCAAATATAACGGCGATGAGATGATTTCCTTTGACCATGAAGTGCGCCAGTCTTTCGATATGAACGACTAGATGTTCCATTTGAAAACATATTTGTACAGGCGCCAGATCCAGGGGATAAGGCGCCTGTTTTCTCGATCCAGTAACAGGGTATGCGGCTGTCTTTTCGCTTCATTGCGGTACGGATATTCGTTTTGTAATGGCATACATTGCGCTGCATAGAGTCAAAAAGAAAAAACATATTGAAAAACATGAATGCGATCGATTGCATGGATAAAGTGAAACGGATTTAAATAATATCTGTAAAAGCCAATAAAACTGCATAATAGATTGTTTTGATTTTCCTGCCCGCCTCTGTCACAATATAAATTCCAGCAGCCTGACTGCTTTCGTTTTTACGATCGCCGTGAATTCGATATACACTATAAGCAGCTGGAAATCACATTCAGCACCGCCCGCTGGGCGGTTTGATACGCGCCTTTAAGCGCGCAGAAAGGATGACGATGATGAAAAAAGTATTTAAACGGGGACGTTCCATGCTCCTTTCAGCCATGCTCGCGCTGCCCTGCGTACTCCCTCTTCACACCGCGCCGGCTGTTGCGCAAGAATATACAACCAATCCTCAGGACAGCAGCTTTGCCGCAGGCGAGAACATTCGCGTCGCTTCGCACGAAACACCTGAAGAAGACTTCTCTGCACAAAACCAGAGCACTGCCGCATATGCCGGCGAGCTCAACGGCTTCGCGCCCGTTCTGGATGAAAACGGACAGGAAGCGCAGATCGTTCCGCGCAAGGTTATCGGAAGAGACGAGCGCCGCCCGGTGGAAGACACCTCCAAAGCGCCCTACAGCGGCATCTGCCGTCTGACCATCAACTTCTCCAATGGCGATGTCTATTCCGGAACAGGATTCTTCCTGACACCTGACACGGTTCTGACAGCCGGACACTGTGTCTATGACAACACCAACAACCTTGGCTGGGCTAGATCCATCACGGTTGTGCCCGGAAACGCCGATCCCTCCAAAGAGGAGAACCAGTACCATTCCGCAAGTCTCAAAGCGCCGATGGACTGGGTGACCAACCGTCAGGGCGATACCGACTACGATCTCGGTCTGATCAAGCTGAATCGCCCGGTCGATGACTCGGTTGCGATGCTCAAGCTTCGCACGCTTGACCATGCAAACTTCGCGCCCGTATACGAACTGCCGGGCTACCCCTATACGCCTAATCTGGAGCTTGGTCAGGAGCCGATGATGACGGCCAGAGGCAGCGCCACGGCGCTTGCCGGACGCCGTACGCTTCTGCATACGATCGATTCTTCTTCCGGTCAGAGCGGCGCGCCGATTCTGAACGCCGACAATGAAGTCGAAGCGATTCATACATTCGCCAAGACAAAAGAAGAGTTCAACGGCGCCACCGCCGTCGACTCCTATGTCTGCGCGTTCGTCGCTTCCCAGGCACCGGAGCTTCCTGCGCCGGTGTATCGTCTGTACAACCCGAACTCGGGCGAGCATTTCTACACAACCAACTATGATGAACTGGTTTACAATGTTCAGCTCGGCTGGAAGGATGAAGGTGTCGCCTGGAGAAGCGAAAAAGGCGGAACGCCGGTATACCGTCTGTACAACCCCAACGCCGGCGATCATCACTACACGCTTGATCTCAACGAGCGCGAACAGCTTGTCAAACTCGGCTGGGATGCGGAAGACATTTCCTGGTACGCAGCGACCGATGAAAAAAACGATGCGCCGGTATACCGTCTGTACAACCCCAACGCACAAGCAGGCGCGCATCATTTCACGCTCAATCCGACGGAACGCGATGGTCTGGTTAAATTCGGCTGGACGGATGAGGGAACTGCATTCTACTCTAAATAAAAACAGTTTCTGCGAAATGAAAAGCCATAAACTTGAGTATCCGTTCGCATTTAAATACAAGGCAGGATTGACGATCGTTTCAGATCGTTTGTCCTGCCTTTTCCCTTCGCTAAGGTTCAGTGGATTTTTGTTACAATAGCCACAAGACATGCCCAAAGCCCAAACGGATTATCGATTCGCGCATTCACCTTCATCCACGCAGTCCCTGAGACTGTATGAGCGCATATGGACAATTGTGATTTGGGCGCATGGAAGAACTGCCTCAATTGGAGAGTACTCGCATATGGAGATGAATATTCAAAAGGCGAAAGACGCCTTTGACCAGGGAAAAGCGCTTTGCGATCAGCTTGAAGCGCTCGATCCCGATTTCGCCAAACCGCTCGGTCAGAGCCTTGGCGAACAGTTTCGCATTGAAATCCTGTCGTTCATGCTGTATCTGGCAGAAACCGCAGGCGGCGCGAGCGCAAAACGCGCCGAAATGATCAACGCGCTGACCGGCACGAATTACACTGCAGACGATGTCAATGAACTGATCAAACGCCTCAAACTGCATGCGGGCGATTTCAGCTCGCTTGTTCCGGTTGTCATCAAAGCCGCCGCCAACGGCGATGCGATCACGGGACAGGGACGCAGGCTTGAAAGCGCCATGCTTTCCGTATTCGGCACGATCGGTAAAAACGCGTGGGAATATGCTGGAAGAGACTCGCTTGAAGAACTCGACCTGCAGATCTACACGCTGTTTCTCGACAACTGGATTCATAAA
>CAOKFJ010000225.1 GCA_948467695.1 uncultured Allobaculum sp.
CTTAACATTTCATTCTTTGCTGATAAGCTGCCTGTCTGGTTCTGGCGCTCATCATTTATGGTCATCTGATCCTTATCACATGAGCTGAAAAAAGAGCAGCTCCGCGCGGAACTGCTCTTTGTGTATGTATCGATTGATATCCGGATTCATCATCCGGCACAACGATGAGATGCCAGCTTATTTCTCGGGAGTGTTGTAGCCGTCCGGGTTGTTGGACTGCCATTTCCAGGAGCTTGCGCACATATCATCGATATTGTACTGCGCTTCCCAGCCGAGTTCTTCTTTAGCGAGGTCGCATTTTGCGTAGCATGCAGCGATATCGCCGTCACGACGCGGTTTGATGGAATAGGGAATCTCGTGTCCGCATGCTTTTTCGAAAGCGTGGATTACATCAAGAACGGAGCTTCCGTTTCCTGTACCAAGGTTGTACACCTTGCATCCGGCATTGTGTTTGATCTGATCAAGAGCGGCAACGTGGCCTTTTGCGAGGTCAACAACGTGGATGTAGTCGCGTACGCCGGTTCCATCGGGAGTGGGGTAGTCGTTTCCGAATACGCCAACTTCTTTGAGTTTTCCAACAGCTACCTGTGCAACATAGGGCAGCAGGTTGTTCGGGATGCCTTTGGGATCTTCGCCGATGCGTCCGGATTCGTGAGCGCCGATCGGGTTGAAGTAGCGCAGAAGCATAACGTTCCATTCCGGATCAGCGGTATGAACGTCCATCAGAATCTGTTCAAGCATCCATTTGGACCAGCCATAGGGGTTGGTGCAGGTGCCTTTCGGGCATTTTTCGGTGATCGGCATTTCTGCAGGATCGCCGTAAACAGTAGCGGAAGACGAGAAGATGATGTTCTTCACGTTGTGGTTGCGCATAGCCTCGAGGAGGTTGAGTGTTCCGCCGATGTTGTTTTCATAGTATTCGATCGGTTTGCGAACACTTTCGCCAACAGCTTTCAGACCAGCGAAGTGGATAACCGCATCGATCTGTTCGTTGTCGAATACACGGTTGAGGTCATCCATGTTGCGGATGTCGCCTTTGTAGAATTTAACGGATTTGCCTGTCAGTTCTTCAACGCGTTCAACAGCTTTTTCGCTGGAGTTGTAGAGGTTGTCGAGAACAACAACATCATATCCAGCATTGAGCAGTTCAACATCGGTATGGCTTCCGATGTAGCCTGCTCCTCCGGTAACTAAAATTTTCATTGGTAGGTTTCCTTCTTTCCTAAACGAAACGATTTAGAGTGCAGCAATGAAGCGGCGGAAAGCCTCGCGGCCTTCTGCATCGGTTTTGTAGACACCAGCGTCTTCGAGCACGTGTGTGAATACGATACCGATTTCATCATGGATGATCTGGTCAATATTATCTGCTGTGATGCTTTCGTATTTCTTGGCGATTTCTTCAGCCCAGTCAGCGTGTTTTTCCAGGTCGGCATTGGCGCGGATATCGTCGCCATTAAGCATAGCTGCTTTCAGGTCGGACATTTCTTTTTTCAGACGTGCCGGCAGTACAGCAAGACCCATAACTTCGATCAGACCGATGTTTTCTTTCTTGATGTGGTGCCACTGTGCATGGGGATGGAATACGCCCATGGGATGTTCTTCAGTGGTGATGTTGCAGCGCAGAACGAGGTCGAGTTCGTATTCGCCGTCTTTCTTGCGCGCGATCGGTGTGATGGTGTTATGCGGTTCGCCATCTGTTTCAGCAAGAATTCCTGCAGCAGGATCGGAATAGCCTCTCCATGTCGCAAGGATATGATCAGCAGCGGCGATCACGCGAGCGCGATCAGCACCGCGCAGACGGATAACAGCCATCGGCCATTTTACGATGCCGGCTTTGAGATCTTCAAATCCGGGAATAGTAACTGTTTCTTCAATTTCAGCTTTAGCCATGGGGAATTCATGATTTCCACCCTGGAAGTGGTCATGAGAGAGAATGCTTCCGCCAACGATGGGCAGGTCGGCATTGCTTCCCAGGAAGTAGTGCGGGAACTGTTCAACAAAGTCAAACAGTTTCATGAATGTGTCATGGTTGATCGCCATCGGGGTGTGCGCGCCGTTGAGAACGATGCAGTGTTCGTTGTAGTACACATACGGCGAGTACTGGAAGCCCCAGGGGGAGTTGTTGATGGTAATGGGGATGATTCTGTGATTGGAACGTCCGGGATGATTGACACGGCCGGCATAGCCTTCGTTCTCTACGCACAGCTGGCACTTGGGATAGCTGGACTGAGGAGCGTTTTTGGCAGCGGCAATGGCTTTCGGGTCTTTTTCCGGTTTGGACAGGTTGATGGAGAGTTCAATTTCACCATAGGGCGAATCAGCGCTCCAGCGCTCGTCTTTGGCAATACGGTCGCGGCGGATGTAGTTGGAATCCTGCGAAAGTTTGTAGAAGTAATCCGTAGCAGCTTTGGGATCTTCTGCATACAGTGTGTTGAATTTTTCCTGCACCTGGGCGGGGCGTGCAAGCAGAGCGTTCATCAGTTTGGCATCAAACAGATCGCGGTAGGTAATCGAATCTTCAATGATGCCGCGTTCTGCGGCGATGTCGAGAAGATTGTCGAGCACTTCTGTCAGCTGTACAGCGGAGCCATCCGGTGTGTAAGCGGACTGATCCAGCGAATCCTGATGCATCAAATCGAGAAGCAGGTTGGCAGCGTATGCGCGTTCGCATTCGGGAAGCAGCCCGGTCTGAACGCCGTATTCCACCAACTGGAGAATTGATTTGTCAGCCATATTTTCCTCTTTCTATGACCGAAGCAGCCGGTCAAAAAGTTTTACTAAACTCTACCCATAATTTACTAAATTTTTGGGCAATTGCAATATGAATCACTAAGATTACTCCTATATTCTCTACCTATTGTGCAAGCACTTTCAAGTACCTGAAAAACGTTTCAAGCACGTCATTTGTTGATCAGACAGTTTAATTCTATTCTGAAAGCAGAAACAGAAATCAGCCCGTTTTCCGCTCTGTACTGCAAGCTTCATCTGGAGAGAAAAGGACTGTTTAGAAGGAGATGCCATGTCTGAGCTGAATCTCAATCACATTAAAAAAGTGTACCCCAACGGTTTCGAAGCCGTTAAAGACTTCAACCTCGATGTAAAGGACGGTGAGTTCGTCATCTTCGTCGGACCATCCGGATGCGGAAAATCCACAACCCTGCGTATGATCGCCGGCCTGGAAGATATTTCCAGCGGTGATCTGTACATCGACGGAAACCGTGTAAATGATCTTGATCCGAAAGACCGAAAAATCGCGATGGTCTTCCAGTCCTATGCTCTTTATCCATTCCTGACCGTTCGCGAGAACATGGAGTTCCCACTGAAGATCGCTAAACTTCCGAAGGAAGAAATCGACAAACGTGTCGCCGAAGCATCGCGCACGCTTGGTCTGGACAACCTGCTTGACCGCAAGCCGAAGGCTCTGTCCGGCGGTCAGCGCCAGCGCGTAGCCATGGGCCGTGCGATTGTCCGTCATCCGAAAGTTCTTCTGATGGACGAACCGCTGTCCAACCTCGATGCCAAACTTCGAGGACAGATGCGTGTGGAAATCTCGAAACTTCACGAAAAACTCGGTTCCACCATCATCTACGTTACCCATGACCAGACCGAAGCTATGACTCTCGGTGATCGAATTGTCGTTATGAGCGATGGCGAAGTCCAGCAGATCGATACTCCATCGCATCTGTACGACTATCCTGTAAACAAATTTGTCGCCGGCTTCATCGGTTCTCCGCAGATGAACTTCATGGATGCCGAAATCGTCGACAAAAACGGAAAAGTCTACCTCAAACTCGGCGACGATGAAATCCT
>CAOKFJ010000226.1 GCA_948467695.1 uncultured Allobaculum sp.
TCGATACTGGTCATACTTTTTTTGTGCAATACAAGCAACACAAGTAGAATAACTTTAAATACTCTGCAGCCTTTGGCTCGAACCTTAATGCGCGAAAAATGAAACGCCGCTGCAGCGGTGCCAAACCCGTCGGCAAAGCCGTTCTCGAGGGATATCATCTCGTCTACAAAGGCGAACACGCTCATTCCTACTTAACAATCGAGCCTTTTGATGCAGCATCCCTGCCTCTGGCTCAGCCCGCCTGCGGTTTTGAACTTCCAGAACTGAGCATTGACGGAAAGGTCCGTCTTGGTATCTGGGAAATTTCCGACAAAAACGAAGAATCGCTCGATCTCTACGAAGAGTATCCCGAGATCTACACCAAGACGACGATCAGCCTGGAGATGGAAAACCGCAGCGGCGAAAAAGAACAGATCGAAGCACTCATCTACATGATGCACGACGAACAGCCTTACGCGCTGCCCAACCGCTTCTATGAAGAAGAATGCAGCGAAGGCTTCAACGATTTCGGATTTGATGAAGCTGTTCTGTCTGCGGCAAAAGCGTACACCGCGCATAAAGTTCTGGAAAAATTCAGCGAAAATGAAGAACTGCCCGCTGATTATCTCGAACTGCTGAACTTCTAGCTTCCAGACACAAGTCGGCAGCAATCATTGAGCAAGTCGCACATATATTGAAACGATACGAGAGATGACACATACACACCTTCATATCCCTGTGTATGCGCCGCCTCTCGTTTTTCTTTTCCAAAACAGGATCTGCACGCAGACTTTGTCCAAATCCGCGATTACTTCTGGTTCTTTTCGACAAATACTATGGACTATTTCCCAAAAAAAATCTTTATTCATTTTTGGACGATATACTAAAAATGGTTACATTCTTTTCTTATCTAAATCGTTCATGTTTTTGCTGTCACTACTGGCTGTACAGTCATCGCAAGCCGAATCGAGAGAACATCGTATCGAGCTGCTGCCCCCTTGCGGGCAAAGGCGGGCAGAGTTATCGAGGTGTGTTTTGATCAAAGATGGCGTTTTTTCTTCAGACAGTCTTCTTCAGGCGGTCTGCATTCATAGACTGTTCTGCCTGAATCTGTCAGCAGATCACTTGCGACTTGCAGCATAGAACGATATCAGAAACGAGTCATTTAAAACGGCGATCAACTGCCGCTTCATTACTGATCGCGTATCCGCAAATCCAGAACGCTTTTTGTGCGGACAGGACGCACCTGCCGGCACTGGGCAAAAAAGCGTATGGACGCGCACGATTTATGACTAAGACAAGTGAATGAATTCGCAGGCAGTCTTCGGGCAAAGCGCTGCCTGCGCGCATAAGAAAAGAAAAAACGACTGTGTTCAAAGCGGTCTGTCATGCGACCTGACACTTTTCGAATACAGTCAGGAAGAGAGGAAAAATGAGAAACAGAAAAAGAATCGCACTGTCTATGCTTCTTGCTCTGGGAATGGGTACTCAGATTCTTCCCGCACAGGTCTTTGCGGTGGAAACTCGTGCCGATGCTGCCGACATGATCGAAGAAACCATTTCCTTCAAGAAAACTGACGGAGAGACAAACAAATTCACTTTCGCTCCCAACGGATGGGAAGCAGGAAACGATGCACACACCTGGTCCAAAGCGCCGGGGTCGGACATTGCCGCATCTGACATCTGGTACCAGGTCGATTTTGTAGGAAACGCGATCGAAGTCTACGCCGGAAAAAACCGTCCGATGGGTAAAGTCGAATACTTCATAGATGGCGTATCCAAAGGCACTTTCAGCCTGTACAACGGTTCAGATATCGACAAGACGAAAATCGTCAAATTTGACGGACTGACCGAAGGTCCTCATACCTTCAAAGCTGTTGCAACCGGCGAGCGCGATACAAGCTCGACCAATGCGCTGATCGACTGCTCCGATGTCGTGATCACGCACGCTCCCTATGCGATTGAATCCATCACCCCTGCTGAAAACACGCTGACGCTCAGCGAAGGCGCTGCGCATAAAATCGAAGTAACCGTTGCGCCTTCCTATGCATCCAGTTCCACCCTGACCTACACCAGCTCCAATCCGGACGTCGCTTCTGTAGATGCAAAAGGCGTTATCACCGCAAAGAAAAAAGGTACAGCTGAAATCACTGTCGCTTCTGGAACTGTAAATGCGAAAATCGCCGTTTCTGTTGAAGAAGCACAGACTGAAATCGGCGGAACAATCGTTGATACCAACCGTCAGTATCCGCAGAAAAAATACGACACCATCAAAACCCAGGCGACCATGAGCAAAACGCTGAGCGCATGGAAAGGCGACCACGCTGTCAGCCAGTTTGTTGTCTACTCCAAAGACTGCAAGCTCGATAACGTAAAACTTGAAGCCACAAACTTCTCCGACGGAAAAGGTCATTCCATTAATGCCTCCAACGTCACGATGAATTTCATCGACTCCACACTCGCCTACAACGGCGCGTTCCTTGGCTACGGCAGCACCACTCGCCCGGTTCCGCCTGTAACCGAAACCAACCGTTCCGAATCCACTGACATTCTGTCCAAAAAGGCATCGGTAAACATTCCGTTCAACGCTCTTCAGCCGGTTTGGATGGAAATCGCCGTTCCGGCAGACACACCTGCAGGAACCTATACCGGAACAATCAAAGTGACTGCCGATGATCTCGAAGCACCGATGAGTTTCTCCTATACTCTTACGGTTCAGGATGCGACTTTGCCGGCTTTGAAAGATCTGACAGACACCTTTGATATCGAACTGTGGCAGTATCCCTACTCCAGCGCCGAATACTATGGTGTCGAGCCTTTCTCCAAAGAACATTTCGAGATTCTCAAACCCATCATGGAAATCTACAAGGAAGCCGGCGGCCATGCCATTACCGCTTCCATCATCGAAGACGCATGGAATGGACAGACCTATTCCGCAAACGATGTTCACTATCCCTCGATGGTCAAGTGGACCAAGAATACGGATGGCTCTTTCTCTTACGACTTCACCAACTTCGACAAATGGGTAACGTTCTGCCGCAATGAAATCGGCATCGGCGACAAGATCGTCCTTTACTCGATCGCTCCATGGGGCAACGCATTCACCTACTGGGAAAACGGCGTGCTCAAATCCGAAAGCTTCTCTGCCGGAAGCACACGCTATAACGAAGTATGGCGCGACTTCCTCAACAAGATGATCGAACATCTCGATCAGAAGGGCTGGTTCGACGACACGTATATGGGTATCGACGAACGCGGATTCTCCGCTGCAGCTTTCGATCTGATCGATTCTGTGAAGAACATTCACGGCAAGTCTCTCAAGACAGCCGGCGCAATGGACGGCTTTGTCAACAAGCGCGATCTGGCGATGCGTGTTGACGACCTGAATGTCGGCGACAACGCCGCAGCTGATCATCCTGCAGAATTTGACCAGCTGCTTAAAGACCGCGAAGCAGCCGGAAAACGCACTACGCTCTACTCCTGCACCGAGCATTCGCCCGGAAACTTCACGCTGTCCGCTCCGGTGGAAAGCTACTGGACAATCATCAATGCCGGTAAAGAAACCGCCGGTTTCCTGCGCTGGGCATACGATGCATGGGTAGCTGATCCTCTGCGCGACTCCACACATAACGCGTTTGAAGCCGGCGACTGCTTCCTGATCTATCCGGATGAAAAAGATGCAGCCAAACCGGATGCCTTCCGCTCTTTGCGTCTGGCTCGAATGATGGAAGGTCTGCGCGATGTGAATAAACTGCGCATTATTGAAAAAGAAATCCCCTCGCTGAAAGGCGAAATTCAGGCACTGTATGCCGATAT
>CAOKFJ010000227.1 GCA_948467695.1 uncultured Allobaculum sp.
TTGACGGCGCTGCGCTCTCAATTTTTCGAAGAGCCGCTCAATATGCATTTCAGCCAATCGCCCATTGGTCTGACAGCGCAGAAAGCAGAATTGTTCAAAATCAGTGTAGAAACGCAGGAAAGCGTTTTCAAACAAATGCAGAAAGCCGTGAAGCTTTTGGATGCTTTTTTCACAGAATGCCTAAATCACTTGAACGATTCGAAAGCGATTGATTTTATCCCATTAATTGTTTAGAGATGTATCCTTTGGAGAAGCCGGCGCCAGTGCGATAAAAAGGCACCATATGAATAGTGCTGCTGTCACAAGCGACACATATCTGCCCATGTACGGCACCATAAGAGCACCAGCAACAATACCGAGAAAATAAGCGAGCACAATAATACCGTAGAGAACCGATCGAAACGCGTCGGACGAATCATGCAGATGCAGAAATCTCGTCAGCGAGACAACCGCGTTCTGAAAGCTTGAGTTGATGACAATCGTGGCGAGCGGATTGCTTCGAATACGGCGGAAAATGATCGTCTGCAGACCGCAGCACAAACCGAAGATCGGGTTTGCCAGCGCGTTCCATGACTCCGGAAGAAATGTCGTTGCGCCAATAAGAAAAATCTCGATCAGAAACGGAACCTTTCTCCATTGGGGATAATGCGGACGATCGTGATAATGTTCGGCAATGACAATTCCGATTGCGAACATCAGCGGCGGAAAGAGATATTTGGTCACATTGGAAAATTCCCCCTGCGCCAGGTCCATCCCCAGATACAGAAGATTGCCGCTCTGGCTGCTCGCAAACACATGCCCTCTAGCCATGTATGTGCATGCATTCAGCACGCCGATGCCGGCGCTCAGCAGCAGACCGACACGCACTGATTCTTCCTTTTCTTCTTTGTCTTCCACGACAAGTTCGTTAAGCAGTTCATGTTTTGGTTTCATATTGTCATTATCGACTGACGAGCGGTCAAAACCCGATTGAATACCCGAGCTTCTTTACTGCATATGCCCAAAACAGCTTCAGTGCTGAAATGCCATACTTTGTCATCCTTCGGCACTCGGATTATCGTCCGAAAAAGACGCTTCGTTTTACAAATTGCATTCTGTTGCACTTCGTTAAAACGCTGTGTCCAAAAACTGGATAAGTCTTATTTTTTCTATATATATCGCACTAAAACGCTTTCTTTCGATCATTTCTTTTCTATGCATCCTCTGATAGAATGAATGGGATTATGCACATATTTGAAAGGGTGATGAAACAATGTCCGTAACCATTCGCGATGTTGCACAGCTTGCCGGCGTTTCCGCATCGACAGTCAGCCGTACAATCCGCAACAACCCGGCGATTTCCGCCGCCACCAAAGCTAAAGTCAGAGCGGCGATCGAACAGCTCGGCTATGAATGCCCGATGCCTGAAGACGATGCCGACGCTCAGGCAGCTGCTCCTCTGGAAGTGGGCATCATTTTCCCGCCTTCTCATACCGATACCTACAACAACCCGTTCTTTCTTGAAGTGATTCAGGGTATTTCCGAATTCTGCAATGAAAACGGCGCCATCCCCATTCTGATGACAGGAAAAAACGACGCGGATGTCATCGACCAGATCACGCGCACGCATCCGACCAGTCGTATCGCCGCCTACATCGTGCTCTTCTCGCGCGTAGGCGATCCGATTGTTTCCGCGCTGTATGATCAGGGCTGCGAATATGTTCTTCTTGGCACACCGATGCAGTACGCCAACGAAACCGTCAGCGTCGACAACGACAACATCTCCGCAGGCATGGCTGCCGCCAATTA
This sequence comes from uncultured Allobaculum sp., assembly GCA_948467695.1. Classification (GTDB taxonomy): domain Bacteria; phylum Bacillota_I; class Bacilli_A; order Erysipelotrichales; family Erysipelotrichaceae; genus Allobaculum. The sequence continues at coordinate 1,789 of CAOKFJ010000227.1, forward strand.
TCTCTATGCCCTTGGTCATCGCCGCTTCTGCTTTATCGGTTCGCCGTTTACCAACCTGTTTTCGGCTTCCCGAAAAAACGGCGTCATCCTCGCTCTGTCTGATCATGGCATCACACCGGATCAGATTCAGATTGTCGAAATGGAACATGGCAGTCTGGATGGTCTTGAGAAAATCCGTCAGATTCTCGCCATGGACGATGACAAGCGCCCGACCGCTTTTGTCACCTCGGATGATCTGCACGCGCTTGCGCTGCGTCAGCTCGGTGTTGAAGCCTCTCTCTTTATTCCGACAGACTTCTCGATTGTTTCCTTCAACAATTCCGTCTTCGCCCGTCTCATTTCTCCGCAGCTGACATCCATCGACGTTCATCCCGCACAGCTTGGACGAGAAGCCGCTAATCAGGCAATCTCCCGCGCCCGCGTTCCTTCAAGCATGGCCTCCAAGACACTCGTGCCGTTCTCGCTTGTTGAGCGCGACAGCTGCCGTGAAATCGAATAGCTTTTATTCCGTATAAACAGCACACACCGCCAGTCAACTGACTGGCGGCGTTTTTTTCTGTTTGCCGGCTCGATTTTGTTTAGAACCCGCGCCATGCGTACTGGTCAATCTTTTAAATCATAAACAGAGGAATCGTCAGTTCATTTCCCATCACCGTTTCGTACGTATAGTCTCCGCCAGAGGTACCGTAGATTGTGATGATGTCGTCTTCGAGAATACGCGACGAAACGAGTTTCTCATCGTAAATGCCGTAGAGAATTGTGTCGTAATTGGAATTGACCGCCAGGCGGATGCCGTAGAGATAGTCATCCTTCATCACCTGCACGACCTTTCCGGTAAATTTCACTTTTTTGCCTTCGAACTGTTCCGGCGTGCGGGCGAGCTGATCGTAAGTGATGCCTGTTTCATACCTTCGCGCTTCTTCTTCAGCTTTGCGGCGCGCTTCCTCTTCCGCCTTCGCCTTTTCTTCCGCCTCTTTGGCGGCTTTTTTGTCCGCTGCATCTTTTGCCAGTTTTCCCGCTTCGACATCCTCGGGAGAACCGTTGTATGTCTTGTGCATTTCGTCGTACAGCGTCGCGACTTTGTCATAGTCGCCCGCTTCATACGCATTCTTCACTTCAATCAGCTTCGCGTTCGGTCCGTTTTTGATCTCGTCGATTTCATTTTCAAGTTTGTATACCTGTGCCTGAAGCGAATCAATCTTATCGCTCTGTGAATCGATCACCGCCTGCGCATCCGCAAGCTCTTCGTTTTTCTCGCCGAGCGATGTGCAGCTTGTCAGACTGGAAATCGCTAGAACAATGGCAAGAGCTCCCAAGCCGATTACAGTCATGCTTTTTCTCTTATTCGCTCTTCTTTGTGTGCTGCCGGCATCTTCTATGGAAGGCGACTTCCCTTCCATATTTGACTTCGAAAAATCCACCGTCTCATCAATAAACGCAGGCTCGCTCGAAACCTCTGGAAGCGGTATTGTTCGCTCGTCATCCTCTGTCATTTCTTCAGCCGTGGTTTCCGCACTGTCCTGTGCATCCGGAGCACCGTCTTGTCTTGGCTGATCCTTCAACTGTTCTATGGACATTTTGTCCGATCCATTCTCAAACTCGTCAGCACCTTTTTCCTGCGGTACGTCGGGCAGTTCTGCCCGTTCCGTCTCCTGAGTCATTTTCTTTTCATCATTCACTTCATTCTCGCGATTCATATGTCATCCTTCTTTCTTTCTTTCCGCATTTTATTGCGTGTTTATACACTATCACTCACAGTGACACCATTTATGTCACTATATAAATCGACTAAAAACATGCTGAATTGACGAAGAAAATGTATGAATGCTCCGGATTTTTCCTGAAACATGCCCTTTTGATCTCAAAAAGCCAGGGTAAAGAGTGCGCATAATCGCAGAAAACAAACGCAAAGCTCCATATTGCGACACCCTTTCTCTTCTGGATCAGAATCGAGTAGGCAACATTTAAGTACCTCTCACACCACTCAGCATGCCGATCGGC
>CAOKFJ010000228.1 GCA_948467695.1 uncultured Allobaculum sp.
TGTTTTTAAAAATGCGAATAACTCATACCCGTTTTTTGCCATCTTTCCACATTGTTGCGAAAATGTTCGTTTCTGTTGACATGCACTCTATCACGTTTTTTTCAGGGTTGAACCTCTTTGATTCATATTCGGAAAATAACTGTTCGGTTTTTATGTCTTTGCGCGAAATTTCGAAATATATTCGACAGGCATAGACAAACTCTCGCGAACGGAAAGTTTTCTTAATCCTTCCGCGAATGTGTTTATGATATTATTTCTAATTCATTGTGTATTTAGTTTAGTGTTTTTATACTCATAATTTCTCAACCTTCAAATTGTTTAAATTTAGAAAAAACACAGTTCTTCTATAGATATTTATTCGATTACTTACATAATAATCCAGTGCAGTATCACACAACTATTCCTCGTCAGGATCATAGATGATGCGTAAAAGCAGGAAAACATCCTTTTCTTCGTGATGCAGATGCCGGCTGGTCTTCTCTATCGCGAAGAAAAAAACGCGCCAGGGATATGAAATTTCAGCGCCATAAATACAGCTTCCAGATTTGTCATAAACGGCTGGATGGCTTCTTATGCGGCAGATGAAAAATCCCCGAACATCGTCACACCATAGGGTGCGGGATGTTCGGGGATCGTTTTGTGATTAGGTCAATGCGCATCAGGAAAGGAATTCCTGTCGATATCGTTGGACATCAGCATTTTCATCATTCCTGAAAAGTGAAGACAGTCAGCGGCTTAGTACAGTTTTGCGCCAGCCGGGATTCTGTCATCAACCATGAGCAGGTTGAGACCTTCTTTACCGTCTTCTTCATGCACAGCACTGATCAGCATGCCGCAGGAATCGATGCCCATATTGGGACGGGGCGGCAGGTTGGTGATGGCGATGCATGTTTTGCCTACGAGTTCTTCGGGTTCGTAGTATTCGTGAATACCGCTCAGGATAACACGGTTTGTATCGGTGCCGTCATCGAGAACGAACTTGAGAAGCTTTTTGGATTTGGGTACAGCTTCGCATTCGAGAACTTTTACAGCGCGGAAATCGGATTTGGAGAATGTGTCGAAGTCGACCATTTCTTCAAAGAGAGGTTCGATCTTCACATTGGAGAAATCAATTTTTGCGGGTTCAGCAACAGGGGCTGCAGCGGGTGCAGGAGCTGCTTTTTTGTTCACGTCGTTCTTGTTGTCGCCGATGGGTTTCATGGTCGGGAAGAGCAGAACTTCACGGATGGAGCTCTGGTCTGTCATGAACATAACGAAGCGGTCGATACCAAGACCTACACCACCGGTAGGCGGCATACCGTATTCAAGAGCTTCTACGTAGTCAACGTCCATATCGTTGGCTTCGTCGTCGCCGAGTTCGCGCAGAGCGAGCTGGTTCATGAAGCGTTCTTTCTGGTCGATCGGGTCGTTCAGTTCGGAGAAGGCGTTGGCGTATTCATGACCTTTGATGAACAGTTCATAACGGTCGGTGAAACGCGGGTCTTCAGCGTTTTTCTTCGCGAGCGGAGAAATTTCTACCGGGTAGTGATAAACGAAAGTCGGCTGTTCGAGTGTTTCTTCAACGTATTTTTCGAAGAACAGGTTCAGAACGTGACCAACGGAGTTGTGTTTCTTTTCGAGTTCGATTTCGTGTTCAGCAGCAAGACGCGCAGCTTCTTCAAAGTCAGTGATGGCTTCAAAATCGATACCTGTTTTTTCCTGAACAGCTTCAGACATTTTTACACGTCTGAACGGTTTGGACAGATCGATTTCAGTACCCTGGAAAGTGAGCGTTGTTGTTCCGAGAACTTTTTCGGCTACGTAGCGGAACAGACCTTCGATCAGATCCATCATGCCAAGCAGATCGGAGTAGGCGACATAGGCTTCTACTGTGGTGAACTCGGGGTTGTGTGTCTTGTCCATACCTTCGTTACGGAACAGACGGCCGATTTCATAAACACCTTCGAGACCGCCGACGATCAGACGCTTCAGGTTGAGCTCTGTGGCGATACGCAGGTACATATCGATATCAAGAGTGTTGTGGTGTGTAACAAACGGACGAGCAGCAGCACCGCCGAGGATGGTGTTGAGTACCGGTGTTTCCACTTCGATCAGACCTTCTCCATCGAGGTAGGACTGAATGGCGCGGATGATTTTCGGTCTCATGATCGCAATCTTGCGAGCCTGTTCGTTCATAATCAGGTCAACATAGCGACGGCGGAAACGTTCTTCCATGTCTGTCAGACCATGGTATTTTTCAGGCAGAGGACGCAGGGATTTGGAAAGATGTGTGTATTCCTGTGCGCGGACTGCGAGATCGCCGTGGTCGGTTTTCATCAGAGTTCCTTTAATGCCGACAATGTCGCCGATATCGTTTTTCTTGTAAACTTCGTACGCTTCATCGCCAACGGTGTCTTTGCGCACGTAAATCTGGATCTGTCCATCGCGATCCTGAATATGCATGAAGCCGGCTTTTCCCATGCGGCGTTTGGTCATAATACGACCTGCCACAGTGACGGGCACCTGCAGTTCTTCAAGTTCTTCTTTGGATTTATCCTTGTAAACCGGAAGGATGTCTCCGGTTTTGTGGGTTCTGGGGTAAGCTTGTCCGAACGGATCGATACCCATATCGATCAGATCCTGCATTTTCTGACGTCGTACTTTTTCCTGTTCGCTCAGTTTTACGACTTTTTCATTGCCTTTCTGGCTCATGTCTATATTCCTTTCTATGCCAATCGCAAAGCCGCTTCCCCACTGACAAATCATCAACCATTCCGATTGATGATATGCCATGAGAGTCTGGAGAAACACGGCTCAATCAAGCCGTGCAGAGTGAACTTTGCGTATTTCTATATATCTATTGGGATATGTATTCTAGGCTTTCTGTATCACACTATTCACTTTTGTCGAATCTGTCAAATCGATTCAAAGAAAAGCGAAAACGACACGTGATTCATCTTGAAAGCACGCGCCGGAAACAACCGGATAAACGCATGAAAACAGGTTGTTCTATGCGAGAACCGCTTCGATTTCTTCTGCCGGAATCGGTCCCTGTCGAAGGATAACCGCTTTTTCACCGGTGCAGTCGACAATAGTCGACGCGACACCCTCACGGCATGCGCCATCGAGAATGCCATCAAGCGCAGGAAGCATAGCCATCGCCTGTTCTTTGGACAGCGCAGCCGGCTCTCCCGAAAGATTTGCGGAAGAGACCATCAGCGGCTGTCCTGCCGCTTCAATAATCTTCAGCAGAATTGGCGCATCGGGAATGCGAAGCGCAATCGTATCTTTTCCATTGGTGAATGCGCGATCGACATTGTCTGTAATCTTGACGATCAGCGTCATTGCCCCGGGCAGAAACGCTTTGGCAAGAGCTTTGGCCATATCGCTGAGCACAACAATGTCTTTGACCTGATCGAGCGAAGCGCACATCATCGGAATCGGCTTTTCTTCCGGACGGCGCTTGATTGATTTCAGACGCTTAAGCGCGTCGAGATCGCCATATACAGATCCCACGCCATATACAGTATCGGTGGGAAACGCGAGAACCGCTCCGTCTTTCAAAGCCGAAGCCATTTCTTCTATTTCAAAGTCTTTGTATTCTTTCATCATTCACACTCTTTCATCAGATACCGCCTCGATGTTCCGAGACGATATTCATCGCATCAAAAGGCTCCGACAATTTTTTCATCTAAATGGATGCCTTGGCACCTAGATACCTTGAGACTTATCTATTTTTGCACAGAATCAAAATCATCCCTGATATGAAAGCCCCCCTGTCAAGAGAGCGTAAAAGGGCTGACAAGTTTA
>CAOKFJ010000229.1 GCA_948467695.1 uncultured Allobaculum sp.
CGCTATATCAAGCCCCTCCATTTCCAGAAGCATCGGCATCTTGTCCGATCTGGCTCATCTTGCCGAAGATACACAGAACGCCGGTCTGTGCCCTCCGGGAATTCTGGTCATCGGCGACACGGCTCGGTTCATGAAAAACACAGACGCGACGAATCACTCTGATCCACTCCCGAAAATCGGCATCTGCGCAACGGAACGCTTTTTCAGAAAGGTCGCAAATCATCTTCCTTACGGCATTGATTCCGTCCCGTTAATGTCATCAACAATCGAAGCGCTCCATCCAGATCTGCGTCTGTATCTGCAGCATGAAGAAAGCGACAACTGGCTTGTCTTTCTGTCAGAAACCGGAGCGGAGCTGTTTTTACAGGAACTTCGCGAACAGAAACTGGATATCCGCAGCCTGAACGCTTTCAAAATCGCCTGCATTGGAGAAGCGAGCGCCAAACCGTTCACGCAAATCGGTCTCTTTCCGGATCTGATTCCCGCACGCGCCACATCCAGAGACCTGGCTGAAGAACTTGCCACTCTGCAATCCAGTCCTGCACGTGTCATTACCTTTCGAACCGCGCAGGCTGATGGCTCGCTCGAACAAACTCTGAAACAGAGCGGACTGAATGTCTGGCGCTGCGATCTGTACAGTCTGAACTTCACACCTTCCCTTTCAAATGAGCACTTTGACGCTGCCTCTTATTGCGGATTCTGTTTTGGAAGCCGCTTTGGGGCGCAAATGTTCTCTCGCATGATGGATGCTTTCGATCCCCATCTGCGTCAACAGATTCTGGATAAGCCGGCTTTCTGTCTTTCCGAGCAGACAGGCCAGGTGCTCAAAGAAATCGGATTCACACATATTCATCAGCCGGATCACATCAGCGCAAGCGATCTTGCTGATCTTATCGCAAAGACGTTCCACCTTCAATCCGCTCAATCAGAGCGATGAACTGAAGCAGATAGAAAAAACGAGAGAAGAAGCGCTTGAGCAGAGCACTCCGTTCTTCTCTCGTCTTTTTTTCATTGTGATTGTGCTGGATTTCTTCAACATGAAGTCCATACGCCGTGTTTCGCTTTCTCATTGCGCATAGAAATAGTGTTTTTTCCCGTTGTGCATGCATTCGCCGATTTCAATATGGAATACCTTTTGGATCAGTTCGGAATGCACCAGTTCATCCGGCAGTCCGTCGAACACTTTTCGCTGCCGGTTCAAAACAATCACACGGTCTGCGTATTCAAGGGCGGACGGCAGATCATGACTGATCATGATGACCGTTCTGCCTTTATGTGCCAGACGTCTTGCCATTCTGTACAGTTCAAACTGGCTTGCCGCATCAAGCCACGTCCCCGGCTCATCCAGAAACAGAACGGGCGTATCCTGACAGATCGCCTGCGCGAGCGCGGCTTTCTGCCTTTCGCCCCCGGAAATTTCCGCCATGCTTTCATCAGCCAGATGAGCGATCCCCATCTGATGCAGCGCGCTCTGCGCCTGCTCGAGATCGGATTTTCGGTATCGTCTTGGCCAGGACAGATCATGAAAACGTCCATGGAGCACGTACTGAAAAACGCTCATATTCGGCACGGACGACATCTGCATGACCGCACTCATCTTTTGAGCGCGGTGTGCGGCGCTGATGCTCTGCACATTTTCGCCATCTATTTCGACTGTACCGGACAGCGGCTTCAAGATGCCAAGCATCGTGCGCAGCAGCGTGCTTTTTCCGCATCCATTCGGACCGAGAATTACCGTCAGCGTTCCGGGTTCAAACTGCATGGTGAGATCTTCAAGAACCGCAGCATCGTCATAGCCGGCATACAGATGGCGCAGTTCAATCATGATCAGCACCTCTTTTCGCACAGTCCGCATTCGCTCCGGCTGAATTTGCGGTTCTCTTCGTTTTTCTGCTCTGGAAAAAACTTTTTCTGCGGTTTCGCAAAAGGAGATACAGAAAATACGGTCCGCCGGCGAGCGAAAGAAGAATGCCGCAGGGAATTTCATATGGCGCAAAGAGAATGCGTCCGCCAAGATCCGCCATCATCAAAAGCAGCGAACCGGCAAGCATCACGCAGATCATCTGCATCAAGCCGGATGTTCCCGGCTTGAGCGAGCGGCGTATGATCTGCGGAACGATCAGCCCGATAAACCCGATCAGTCCGCCAAATGAAATCGTTCCGCCCGCAAGCAGCGCGGAAATCACAATGAAAATGCGGCTCCATCGCGCGCTGTCCAGACCAAGCATGCCGGAATGATCGTTTCCAAGCGAAAGAAGTTCAAGTTCCGTGCTGCAAAGACATGCCGCCATCAGCGCGATGACAATGATAAGCGCTCCGGGCGCCAGTTTTTCAAAACTCACGCCCGCAAGCGAACCCATTCGAAACCCGCTGTAGCCGATCAGCGCGTCGGGAAAGAAAGTAATGACAAGATCCGTCATGGCAGAAAAAATCGAAGAGACCGCAAGTCCGGCAAGAAGCAGAGTTGTTCGGGAAGCTCTCGTTTTTCTGGCGAGCGCGAGCACCAGAAACGAAGCCATCAGCGCTCCCGCAAAAGCGGCTGCCGGGACAACATTGAATGTATTGGGAAGCAGCGCGCAGGCAAGCGCTGTGCAAAGTCCGGCGCCGGTGTGAATGCCGATGATATTGGGCGCGGCAAGCGGATTGGCCAGAACCGACTGAATGATCAGTCCACCTGATGCCAAAGCCGCGCCGCCAAGCAGACAGGCAAGCATTCTAGGCAGTCTAAGCTGAAGCAGAATTGTTTTTTCCGATGAGGAAAGCGTGCCTTGAAGCAGATCCGCCAAAGATATCGAGACGGATCCGAACAGTATGCCTGCGATCATAAAAAGCAGAACGCCCGCAAGAAGCCAGGCGCAAAGACGCGCTGCGGACATGCCTTTTGAGTTTGCGTGAACCGAACGTCGCAGCTCCAGCCTACTCATGACGCTTTGCCTGATCGAGCAGATCGGCTAAATCCTGATAGGCTTTTGCCCATTCGGAATTGGGCTTGAGATTGTACAGTTTCTGATCCATGACATACACCTGTCCGTTTTTGACGGCGGAAAGCTGGTTCCATGCCTTTTCGGACATCAGCGAACTGTCGAGATTCTGTCGGGCTTTCGTGTCATCGCTGCCCTGATAGACGATAAAGATCGCATCGGGATCTTCTTTGAGTATGGCTTCCGCGCTCAAATCTTCGAGAATGCTTTCATCCAAGTCCGCGATGTTCTCGGTATTGAGATCCTCAAGCATTTCGCCAAGGACACTGCCTTTCGAGTTTTTGGATTTGATGGACGAACCGGTTGCGCGAATGTAGAGAACGCGAAGCGATTCGGCATCCGCTCTTTGGGCAATCGCTTCATCGATCGCTTCCTGTGAAGAAACGCCGTATCTGGCATATGCTTCTTCATCCCCAGTCAGATCCGTAAAAATCTTCATGGTCCGCAGGTAGTCGTCAAAGTCCGACACATCGAAATACGCTACGGGTATTCCCGCCTGATCCAGCTGATTTTTCAGATCTTTCTGCGATTCGTTTTTAGCGCTGGCAATCACGAAATCCGGTTCAGAGGCAATCAGCTGTTCCACATTAATCGATTTCACTTCGCCAAGATCTGCAACTTTTTCGGGATTGGCCGAATCAAAACTGGTAAATGTATCATGCGCCGCAGCGACCAGAGAATCTTCTCCTCCCGCTTCGATCCATTCATCCGCAAAACTGCCAATCAGCGCGGCAGTTCTCTTCGGTCGTTTCATTGTGATCTCCTGACCCAGATCGTCCGTGAATGTCACCATT
>CAOKFJ010000230.1 GCA_948467695.1 uncultured Allobaculum sp.
ACGCGTCTTCGAAAAGAAATACAAAGAGTACCTCTGGCAGTCCTACAACGCCTACTCTCACGTCGATACCGAGATTCTGATCGAAGTGACACCCCGCTTTGTCGAAATCTGGGACGAAGACGACAACCGCAACGCCTACCAAATCTTCATCGACTTCGATACCAAAAAAGCTGTATACAAACCCTACGACTAATCCGATCTGCCCGTACGATCCGAAAAGCTGTCCGCAAAAAAAGCGGGCGGCTTTTTTGCGCTTTTTCAGATTTACTTCAATAAAGACAAAAGAAGATTGGAACAAACAAAGAATATAGCTTGGAGAGAAGGAAAAAGGTCTTCTTTGTATGGAAAAATGCCTGCGGAGTTCCAAAAAAATCTAGTGATGGTGAGTTCCCAGAGGGGAGAAAATCGCTCGAAATAAAAAAATTAAAAAAATGAAGAAAAAGAGTTGCATCTCGTATGGGGATGGGGTACTATAACGAGGCATTACTTATGGCGGTTGTGGTGAAGTGGTTAACACAGCGGATTGTGGCTCCGTCATGCGCGCGTTCGACTCGCGTCAGCCGCCCCATGTAGTAAATTCAACGTGTCAGTTCAGTCTGGCACGTTTTTTTATTATACTTCTTCCGGACTGCCGCAAAGACGCTGTGCAAGCCGTGGAATATCTTTCCGGCAGGATAACGGTATAATAAACAAGTCCTTCTGCACTGAAGCTCTGCAGCGCATACCGGGCGTTTGAAGCAGAATGGACGAGTCTGAAAGCCGGCTCGTATGCAAACCTGACCAGGCACAGCATGAGCGGCAGTCAGCGAACTGCTGAGTTTAGAAAGGGGAGACTTCCTTCATGTCTTCTTATCGTTTTGAAACCAATGTTCCTCAGAAGGAATACGATGCGTTTGTCGAAGCTTCGCCGATGTGCAATCTGCTTCAAAGCTACAGCTGGGCATCGATCAAATCCAACTGGGGACATCTTCATACCGCAATGTATCGCGACGACAAGATCGTCGGTACTGCTCTGGTGCTGATCAAACAGCTGCCGCTTGGCTTTACCATGTTCTATATTCCGCGCGGACCAATTCTCGACTATGACGATGCTGAACTTGTTGAACGCTATTTCAGCGAACTGAAAAAACTGGGCAAAAAGCATCGCGCCCTTTTTATCAAACTCGATCCGGGCATCGAGGTCGGTAAATATCCCTCATCCGATAAAGAGCGCCCCCGCAATGGCAACGAGAAATATGTCGCAGTGCTCGAAAAGGCAGGCGCGCGCTTCCAGGGCTTTTCGATGAAAATCGAAGAAGCCATTCAGGCGCGTTTCCACTCGATTCTCGACAAACCCGAAGATCTTCTTGCGGCAATGCCCAAAAAGACGAAAAAACTCGTGAAAGAAGCAGACAAGCGCCATCTGCGCATTGTCAGCGGACGCGATGAACTGCTCGACGACTTTGCGGCAATGGTCGCCATGACAGAATCAAGAAAGCATGTCTCGCTTCGCAGTAAAGAGTATTTCAAACAGCTGATCGATACATACAAGGATGACTCGATCATCATGCTGGCGATGTGCAACCCGGCACTCATACGCAAAGAATGTCTCGACCGCATCAGCGCTCTTGACGAGCAGCTTGCGGCTCTGCCGGAAAACCAGAAGAAGAAGCGTTTCACGCTTGAAGAGCAGAAAGCATCTGCGACGAAGGATCTTGGCATTATCGACGAGATTATTGAAACAGTCGGCAGCGACGAAGAACGGCCGATTGCGGGCGTCCTGAGCGTGAAATACGGCAAATGCGCGGAGATGCTCTATGCAGGCATGGACGAGCGCTTCCGCCGCTTCATGCCGCAGTACAAGACCTACCTGGAAAACTTCCAGTGGGCTTTCGACAAAGGCTGCACGGAGTTTTCTATGGGCGGTGTCGAAGGATCGCTCGATGATGGTCTGACGCACTTCAAAGACAACTTCGCTCCCGAGATTCATGAATTTATCGGCGAGTTCGATCTGCCGGTCAGCCGTCTGCTCTACAAGCCCAGCAAGATCGCCTATGAAAAGAAGCGCGCGTCGCTCAAGGAGTCCTGATATGAAACGCAAACCGCTTTGCCTGAGCCTTGCGCTCTCACTCTGTTTTGGGCTGGCTGCCTGCCAGAGCGCTCCCAATCCGTCTTCCGCGCAGTCTTCCAGTGCTTCGAGCAGTTCGTCCGGCGTGCAGGCATGCGCTCCCGATGAGTTTGGATGCGAAGTGTCTTCAGAAAAATCCAGTGAAGAAATTGTGAAGCGCGAAGAGTACGACCAGACCGTGGCGTCATTTCGCGAAATCAGCTTTGACGACGCGATTCATCTGTTTGAAGACAAAGGAACCGGACTGGTTTACTTCGGCTTTCCTGACTGTCCCTGGTGCGATGAAATCGTTCCGCTGCTCAAAGGCGCGGCGGAAGAAGCTGATATCGAGGTGCTCTACGTCCGTACCCGTGATGATGATCACGAACGTCTGTATTCCGATGAACAGCGCGATAAAATCGCGCCGTATTTCGGCGATCACGACTATATCCGCAACAATCTGATGGGACAGCCTACCATGTATGTTCCGCTTGTTATTGCGGTAAAAGACGGCGAACTGACGGCTGGCCATCAGGGAACTGTCGATGGACATGACGCCAAGGAGAGCGAAATGACAGACGAACAGCGAGAACAGGCGGAAAAAGAAATTGCCGAGCTCGTTAACACTCTTAAAAAATAGCCATGCTGCCCGCATGCGCCTGTATCTGAAAGTCAGCATGCAGGATAAGATAGAGCGATAAATCAAACGCATAAAACTAAACGATATGAAAAGCGGAACAGAATTTCGGCAATGGCCGAGAACTGTTCCGCTTTTTTTCTGCACGCCTGAGTGCAGGAAAAACATCTTGCATTCTAAAGAATTGGTAAAGTGTCCAAAAAAGATTTTCGCTTTTTGGATGTCCGGTTAAGATGAAGAAAAAGTCGGGCATTGGCATGCATCTGCAAGGAACGCGACCGTGCCTATGGAAAAGAGGAAATCTGCATGAAGAAAACGAAATGGTATGACCCCAATACGCTCTACAACCTGATTTTCCCGCTCTTTATGCTGTATCTGCTGGTGCCGTTGCTCTGGGTAGTTATGATTATCGGCAACTTTCTGATCGATTCGCTCGTCGTGCTTATCGCATCGAGAAAGATTGCGAAGAAAAAAGAGCAGGTAAAAAAGATCTGGAAGACATCCATTCTCAAAGTTGTGCTCTTCGGTTTTCTGAGCGATCTGATCGGTTCTTTGACGGCTTCGATCTTTGCTTTTGCGATCGGAACGTTCGCGTCTACGGAATGGACGGTCTGGGGCGGATTTCTGGATATCTATTCCTATCCCGGTGCGCTGATCTACGCGCTGCCGGCGATTCTGATTGCCGGATGGATGATTTATGTTCTCAATAAAAGATGGTCTTTCAACAAAGCGGAAATCAGTCCGAAAAATAAAAAAGGGCTGGCGCTTTGTCTGGCGATCTTTACCGCGCCATATTTCATGCTGCTGCCGACCACGCTGTTCTGGTAGAATGCCGCAAATCGTTTCTCTGGCTGGCGCAGCGCGCCAGCTTTGAACAGCTTTCATACCCGCAAATGAATCAGACGAAAAAAGAAGATACTGATCTGCGTGATAATGGCGCAGGATCAGTATCTTCTTTTATTTTGCTTATTTTGATCTAGACGTGAACTTTGTTTTTCGTAATTTAAAAATGGTCCAAAAAAGCGGAAATCGGATTTGAAAACTG
>CAOKFJ010000231.1 GCA_948467695.1 uncultured Allobaculum sp.
ATCTTTGGACTCCATTTAGATATTTCCTCTGTCTACTTTACAAGGACGCATCAAAGTCGTCCTGTTTTAAGCGTCAGGAATTGTCTCAACAGATTCACGATTACTTGATGATGTAGGCATCGACAATTTCTCCATAGTACGCAGTATGGTAGTCCTTGTTTCGATCGTGATGCGAGCTATCGATATCCTGCGGATAAAAGAACTCATTGTATTCCGGTTTGATGCTCTGCGGATCTTGTTCCTGCTTGTAAACGACGCGGCACTCCAATGTCAAAGGCAATTCTTTGATCCCCGGGACTGAAGTCACTTCCGGGCTTTCCAGGGTGACTCCAAGTTCCTTGATTTTGTCAACGTCGCGACCGCTTTTCGTTCCTGCGATTCCCAGAATTTTTCGATCGAAATCTCCCAGTGGAATGCTGATCGTGAATTCAGGATTCGCTTCCAACTGTTTATGCGTGAAACGATGTTCGCGCACATACACAATCATCATAGGTTTTGCCCACTCGATGCCGAGTGCGCCCCACGAAATCGTCATCGTGTTTGTTTTGTCGCGGACTTTTGTGGTGAGCAGCACTCCCTTTCGCAGGGATTCCAAAATGGTTTTGCTGTAGTCAAATACGTTAATTTTTTCTTTCATAGCCTGATTCTCCTGAAACTGATGTACTTCGATTGGCTGACTACCAAATGTCATCAAGTTGAAAACCGTTTCTCTGAAGCCACGCAAAAAATAGAATTCTGTTCCGCTGTTTATGCGAAGGTGACCGGTCTAGCTCTTTGAGATTTCGCAAATCGAAGCAGAAATAGCTGGATTTTCGTGCAGCGAGGCGATTGGTTCGAACAGAGAAGGCGACTTCTGCGGCCCGAGTTTCGTGAGAACACTTCTCTGACAAGATTGGAAAATCAATCATAATGCATTGCTAACTTGATGACATGGACATGCTATCATCAGATTAAAGGAAAGGACAGTATGCACTTTTTTGTAAGGTACTATCCAAAAGGAGAGTAAAGACATGGACAACGCAGAAGTAAATATTAAGCCATTCGCATATGCAATCGGTCTGATCAACGGGAAATGGAAAATGCATATTCTCTTCTGGCTCTGGAAAAAAGAGATCCTGCGCTATGGAGAATTAAAACGAAACCTCGGCAATGTAACGCACAAGATGCTGAGCTCTCAGCTTAAAGAACTCGAAAAAGATGGATTGATCATTAGAACGGAATATCCGCAGGTTCCTCCAAAAGTGGAATACAGACTTTCAGCTCTTGGCGAAAGTTTTATGCCGGTTTTACAATCGGTCTGTCATTGGGGCGAGCTTCACTATACGGAAACGGATCGTTCAGTTTCTCAAAACTAGTTTCGTGATTTTCGGCTTGTGCGCCTATGAACGGATTTGAAAAGTTACAATACTCTCATCTATTTTTACCAAGCTTTGTTCGTTGCGGGTCATCGAGTTCAAGATTAGTGGTTTGGATTCTCTTCAGTAAAAGAATTCCGGTTAATATGCATCAAATGCATAAAACTAAATAGGTTATTACTAAGTTGATATATAAATACACAAGAGACTAAAAACGGTCTTTAACGCTATAATGTATTCGAATAGAACGATTAACGAAGGAGGAATTTGTATGACAGCTTATGGGGTAACAAAAAAGGATGTTGAGGCTGTCCATAAAATGGTCGAAGCCTTTAAGCAGTTGTCGAAAACCAATCCTGAAGCAGCTAAAAAACAGGCAGCTATTTTTTTGGAGAGAGCGGGAATTACAAAAGATGGAAAGCCGAAAGAGCGAATCGTGACTCAGGGGACAAACTGGTAGATGTGTTCGAAACTTCCTAAGTTATGGTATTCACGAGATGCAGGTTCTTGCGAGCTTCAGAAAATCGATATGAATGAATACGCCCGTCTGAGAATAACCTCATGCGGGCGTGCTGTATTTAGTGCTGAGTAGTGAACCTTGTGCAGACTAAGCGTTCTTCTCGTGCTCCTTCTTGAGCGCGTCAGGTACGCGGTGTTCGCCGACATAGATGTTGGCGGGGCGGATGAGTTTGCGGTTGTTCTGGCGGTTTTCCAGGTGATGGGCAATCCATCCGGCGCAGCGGCTGATCGCAAAAAGAGGAGTGTAGAGGGACTGGTCAATGCCAAGCATATGGTAGGCAAAGCCGGAGTAGTAGTCGACGTTGGCGCAGACATTGGAGCCTTTGCGTTTCTTCATGGTTTTGATGGCGGCTTTTTCAAAGCGTTCCATGATATTGAACGTGTCGATCTGTCCTTTTTCTTCGGCAAGTCTTCTCACTTCGGCTTTGATCAGCTGACAGCGCGGATCGCTTTTTGTATAGATCGCGTGTCCGATGCCGTAAATCAAGCCGGATCCGTCGCCGGCTTTCTTATCGAGAATCTCTTCGCACAATGCAAAGATTTCTTCATCGCTCGAATCCTTGTTCATTCGTTTAAGCAGAAGCTGTGTCTGACCGCTTACCTTTCCGGCGGCACCGCCATGCTTCGGACCTTTCAGAGAGCCGATCGCGGCGGATACGCAGGAATAAATGTCTGTTCCAGTCGAGGAGATAACAACGTTGGCGAATGTGGAGTTGTTTCCTCCGCCATGATCGGCGTGAAGCATCATCAGAACATCGAGAACGCGCGCTTCCTGTTTGGTGTAGGGCTGCTGGTCGCGCGCCATCCAGAGCACGTTTTCCGCAAAACCGGCTGCAGGCAGGGGATAGGAAGAGATTTTGCGTTTGGAATAAACGGAGAAGACGAAGAGGGGGAGAGAAGAAAGAATGCAGAGTCCTTTCATCATGCGATCGTCGAGAGTATCGGTATCGGGATTTTTATCGAGACCGTACAGCTTGAGCACTTCGATCTGCATAGCGTTAAGCAGATCCTGTGTGCGGTATGTTTCGAAGACGAGCGTGCTGGCGAAATGATGCTTGATGGCGTACTGGAATTCTTCGAGTTCGTTTTCTTCGGGAAGTCTTCCGAAAATAAGAAGGAAGGCGGCTATTTCGTAACCGCGGATTTTTGTATCCATCTTCTCGAGAGCGACAAGATCCTTGATGGAGTAGCCGCGATAGATCAGCTCGCCATCGATGGGGTGTTTATGGCTGTTGATCATCTCGTAGCCGACAACATCGCAGATGCGTGTCAGTCCGACTTTGACGCCGGTACCGTTTTCGTTTCGCAAACCCTGCTTGACGTGATATGTCGAATACAGATCGGGGGCAATGGAATTTTCCGTAAGACAGTCGCGATATGCGGCTTTGAGAGTATTGCTCATAAAAAAGGGTCCTTTCAAAAATTTTTTGTAAGTATAACAAAGCCTATGCTTAAAAACAGTAATGTAAGCTGTAATTGCGCGTTTTCAGAAAAACTTTCCATCTGTTTACATACTATTTGTTATCATATGAAGAAAAATGAAAGGAAGACCTATGCCAAAGAATCTTACCCAGAAAATTCTCGATGCCCATGTGCTCAATGATGTGCACACTCCCGGCACTCCCGCCGACCTTCGCATCGATCAGACACTCACTCAGGACGCCACCGGAACAATGGCGTACATCCAGCTCGAAGCCATGGGAGTGGATCAGGTCAAAACTGAACTCTCCGTTTCCTATATCGACCACAACACCCTCCAGTCAGGGTTCATGAATGCGGACGACCATGCTTTCCTGCAGTCGGTAGCCGCGAAACATGGCGTGCTGTTCTCCCGCCCGGGCAACGGCATCTGCCATCAGGTGCATCTGGAACGCTTCGCCAAA
>CAOKFJ010000232.1 GCA_948467695.1 uncultured Allobaculum sp.
ATCCTGCTTTCCGACAAGAAGAGCAGACAAATCGAAGCCAAAGGCTACCACACCGGAGACATCGTCACTCTCGGTATTCGTCCCGAAGATCTGTCCGATCATCCCGACGCTCTGAAAAAATACGAAGAATCCACCGCCCGCGGTCAGGTCGAAGTGTATGAAATGCTTGGTGCCACCAGCAACCTCTATGTCAACTGCAACGGCACACAGCTGACTGCTTCCGTCGACCCGACTTCCGCAGCCCGTGCCGGCGATACGGTCGCGCTTGCGTTCAACCCGGACAGAATCCATCTGTTCGACAAAGAAACCGGTAAAAACATTCTCGTCAATACTGATCCGAAAACCGGCGCAGTTATTGTGGACGATACACCAGAACAGGACGACATCGTAACCGTAGCCCTATAGTCCTGTACATTCACTGCAACTCACCGCCCTACGTCTGATCCATGTCATTTAACGCCTAAAAGCGTGCATCTCTGATTTTTCAGAAGCTGCACGCTTTTTCTCTTCCACTTTTCTCACACCGTTGCCCTCTACCTTTGTTCCGGTACGCATCGCCTTTTGTGTCCTTCGAATTTCCATTTGCCGCACACGAAGATATTGATTTGACAGACATAAAAAAACGGACTGCGAACAGTCCGTTGATTCATTCACTTTTTAGAGCATTCCTGCCTAGCGAAGTTTCCAGATATCGTCATTGTACTGTGCGATCGTACGGTCGCTGGAGAAATAGCCGGCTTTCGCAATGTTTACAATCGCCATCTCATTCCAGCGCTTCTGATCGGCATACGCGGCATAGGCTTTCTTGCGTTCAGCCATGTAGGCATCCAGATCGCGCAGAGCCATGAACCAGTCTTTGGTCGTGATATCGCCATACAGACGGTTCAGACATTCAGGATCGCCAAGCGCCATCATTTCTTCGCCAACCAGGAAGTCGACGATTTTATTGAGTTTCGGATCCGCTTTGAGCACATCCTGCGGATGATAGTCGCCTTTGGCATAGCTTTCGATAACTTCTTCGCTTTCCACACCGAAAATGAAGATGTTGTCATCACCGACCAGATCATGGATTTCCACGTTCGCGCCATCATCGGTTCCCAGTGTCACCGCACCATTCAGCATGAATTTCATGTTGGAAGTTCCGGAAGCTTCTTTGGACGCCAGGGAAATCTGTTCGGAGATGTTTGCCGCCGGAATCAGTTTTTCCGCGCAGGTTACATCGTAGTTTTCGACCATGATCACCTGCATGTATTTCGATACTTCAGGATCGTTGTCGACGATCTGCGAGAAGACCAGAATCGCATGGATGATATCTTTGGCAAGGATATAGGCCGGAGCGGCTTTCGCGCCGAAAATAATGGTGACTTTCTGTTCCGGTTTATATCCGTTTTTGATTTCCTGATACAGATGAATTGCGGAAAGCAGGTTCATCTGCTGGCGTTTATACTCGTGCAGACGCTTAACCTGGATATCGAAAATGGAATTTGTATCCAGATCTACACCTTGTCTGTTTTTCAGAAAGTCTGCCAGTTCTTCTTTTTTGATCTGTTTGATTGCCGCAAATTCCTTCTGCGCTTTGGCGTCTTTGGCATAGGGCAGAAGCGCTTCAAGCTTATCAGCATCTTTCAAGAATTCATCGCCGATTTTGGAGATGATCCAGTCGGTCAGCTGCGGATTGCACGCCTGCAGCCAGCGGCGGAAAGTAATGCCGTTTGTCTTGTTGTTGAACTTTTCGGGATACAGTTCATAGAAGTCGTGAAGTTCAGTGTTCTTCAGAATATCTGTGTGGATTTTGGCAACACCGTTTGTGGATTTGGAGAAGTGGATGTCCATGTTCGCCATGTGCACCAGACCGTTTTCATCGATGATTGCTGTTTTCGGATTGTCCGAACGCAGAGCCGCGCGTTTGTCGAGTTCTTCGATAATCGGCATGATCTGCGGAGCCACTTTTTCAAGGAAGGCTTTCGGCCATTTTTCGAGTGCTTCAGCAAGGATCGTGTGGTTGGTGTAGGCGCATGTTTTTTCTGTCTGCTCGATTGCCTGATCGAGAGTCAGTCCGTTTTCCATCAGAAGACGGATGAGTTCGGGAATGACCATGGACGGGTGGGTATCGTTGATCTGAATCACCGCATGTCTGGAGATTTCTTCAAGCGGCCAGCCCTGCTCTTTCATATCTTCGATAATCATCTGCGCGCCCGCGCTGACCAGGAAATACTGCTGGTAGACACGAAGAAGTCTGCCTTTTTCATCACTGTCATCCGGATACAGGAACAGTGTCAGGTTTTCTTTGATATCCGTTTTGTCGAAATCGATGCCCTTTTTAACGATTTCTTCATTGACAGTATCAAGGTCAAACAGTTTCAGCGCGTTTTTCTTTCCTGTATAGCCGCAGACATCAATGGAATACAGATGCGCGTTCACATCAAAGTCGCCGAAAGATACGGGATAGTATTTGCCGGTATCGCCAAGCCAGCTGTTGTCGGACAGCCAGGGATCCGGGTATTCTTTCTGCTTGTTGTCTTCGAATGCCTGATGAAACAGACCGAGATGATAGTTCAGTCCGACACCGTCGCCCGGCAGTTCGAGTGTTGCGATGGAATCCAGAAAGCACGCAGCAAGCCTGCCGAGTCCGCCGTTGCCCAGCGACGGTTCCGGTTCGTATTCTTCCACGTGTGCCAGAGAAATTCCGTTGTCTTCCAGCACCTTGCGCACGTCAGCGTAAATGCCGAGGTTGAGCAGGTTGTTCGACAGGAGCTTTCCGATCAGGAATTCCGCCGAGATGTAGTAGAGTTTCTTGTCCCCTTCAATCTGCGGTACATCTTTGAGGAGATTTTTGGTCAGATCGAGCAGGATGTAGTAGACTTCACGATCATCGCAATCCTTCAGTTCTTTGTTGTAATAGTGTTTCGCAATTGACTGGAGAGTTTGATTCATATCAAGATCCATATTAGTTCCTCCTACAAATCACTATACAAATCCTATCCTTATATTGCGATTCAAACGAATCAAAAATTCATTTGTATTTTTCGAAGCGTTTTCTTTTATCACATGCAAGCGCTCTTTCAAAGTGAGATGCACTTTGCTAAAGTTGTAATATTAAGCTTTCAGAAAGGATGTTCAAAAATGGCCTTTTACGCACTATGGATTCTCGGGTTTGCCCTGTGCATTCTCGCCGTTGTTTTTCTCTATAAAAACGTTGTCGCCCTCAAAGACACCATCGATTCTCAGCGTCAGTTTCGCAAGGTTCACGAGGGTTCTGTTCTCGCCACCTTCGATCAGGGGTGGATGTGGTTTGACATCATTTTAGGTTTTGTCGCTCTCTCTTTCTCGACGCAGGCATCCACATTCGCCAAGGAAGGCGAATTCGCTCCGGAGATTCTCTGCTTCATCGGCATTGCCATCTTCTGCGCCGGCAAAGCCGTCTCCCGCTGGAACAACGGACGCATGGTGTTCTACAAGCAGGGCGTATTCTACAAAAACGAAGACATCCCCTTCACAAACATCAAGCACATGGAACCTTACGGCGGTCAGTTCGAACTCGCCGGCAAGAAAGCAAAATACATGGTCTCCAGACGTCAGGCGGACGAAATCAAAAAGCGCCGCGACGCATGGAAAGAATCCCGCCAGTCCAAGCACAAAAAATAAAATCCGCATTCCAAACGAATCGCTCAAACGCCGGACGAATTGATAAGTTCCCTTTTAGTAGACACTCCAAATATCCAAAGGAGTTCTCATTGAA
>CAOKFJ010000233.1 GCA_948467695.1 uncultured Allobaculum sp.
ATGCGTGATCTGTATGAATGAGCAGAAATCCGGTTTCCCACGGCGCAGATAAAGACTGTCCGCAAATCTTTTTTTTACAAATTTCGCCCATCCCTCCTGTTTTTCGCGTATTACGAAGTATGAAGATCAAAGAACGAAGTGAATTCGATCGCCCCGCGAGCGGGCGATGCTCCAGGGGCTTAAACGCCTGGACAACAGCGAACTGCTTTGTCTGCTGCTCGGATCGGGAACGCGCAGACAGACGGTTGAAAAGCTCGCATCCCAAATTCTTCGCCGCACCGACAACCTGCGCACGATGTTTGCCATTCAGCCTGAGGAACTGATGCGCATCGAGGGAATCGGGCAGGCGAAAGCTCTCATCCTGTGCGCGGCTATGGAACTGGCGTCTCGCGCACTCGAAGCCAAAGCGGTCAGCGAACCGATACTCGGACCGGAAGACGTGCGTGCCTGGTTTCAGGCGGTATACGGCACGCAGAGCCAGGAACATTTCGCAGTACTCTATCTGGATATCAAAGGACGGCTGATCCGCTACAAGGATCTGTTTGTGGGCACGCTTGATCAGTCGCTCATCCATCCGCGCGAAATCTTTCGCGAAGCCTGTCTTGTCAGCGCGGCATCGATTCTGCTTGTGCACAACCACCCTTCGGACGATCCGCTGCCGTCAATGGCGGATCTTGACAGCACCAGTCTGCTTGAAGAAGCGGCGCAGCTGCACAAGATGCGCCTGCTCGATCACATTATTGTCGGGCAGACAAGCTGCTTCAGTTTTCGCGAACACGGCTTGCTTGATGGAAATGACTGAAAATCGGCTTGTATCGTTTATAATGAGGAAAACTTGGAGGGCTTCATCATGCGGCGATTTTCGAAACTTCAGAAGATTCTAATCATCCTGATTACCTTCTTTTTCCTGCTTGGCTGTCTGATGCTTTCAGTGCGGCAGAATTCCATTTCCAATATCGGCTACAGCGCGTGGACGTATCTGAAATACGGCTTGTTCGATTCTCCGGCTAAATCGGTCACTTCGGCAGTCGACGATTTTTCCAATCTGTGGCACGCGTATCAGGACAATACCTATCTAAATGAACAACTCGCCAACCAGCGCTCGTACCAGACGCTGTATGCGCAGGAGCGAAACCGCAACCTTGAACTTCAGGGGCTGCTCGAACTGAAAAACGCAATGCCCGAGGCACAACAGATCACCTGCGAAGTGATCGAACGCTCGACGCAGGCATGGAACCAGACGGTGACTGTTTCGGCGGGAAGCGTGGATGGCGTCAAAAACAACTTTATCGTTGTTTCGAGCGAAGGCGTTGTCGGGCTTGTGGAAAGCGTGCAGGACCATACTTCCATCGTCTCGCTTCTGACAAGCAATGCGCTGCCCAACGACATCACCGTGCAGATTTCCATGGAAGACGGCACGACTGTTGAGGGGGTTCTTCGCGGCTACGACGCTGCCCAAAACCGCTATGAAGTCACGCTTTTCGACCATGAAGCGGTTGTGCTTCCCGGACAGAAAGTATCCACGAGCGGAAAAGGCGGAACGTATGCCTCCGGTCTGGTGATCGGCAGCGTGACCGGCACGATCGTCAACGATGATGCCATCATTTCCACCGTTTATGTCGAACCCATTGAAAACATCAACGGTTTTTCATACGTGAGCATCTACACAGAAGGAACACCGCAGCCATGAAGCGCAAGAATGCAATACTGCTCGGGTTTCTGGGACTGGCGCTGCTCGACGGCATGTTCGCTTTTGTCAAACCGATCGATTTCACCTGCACATCGCTTTCGATCGTCTGGCACTTCTATCTGACCGGTCTGCTTGTCTTCGTGTGCGATAAACCGGCACTGACCCGTTTTCTCATCGGGCTTGCAGCGGGAATGTTCTACGACGCATTTGTTGCAGGCACCGTTCTGATCAACATGGTTCTTTTCGGACTGCTCGCGTTCGTTTCGGGACTGTTTGGAGTGATGCTGCGCCCAACGGGAAGAAAGGCCGCATGGATCGTCTTTCTCGTGTTTGTTTCGGATGCCCTGCCTTTTGCGATCGGACAGGCGAGAGGGATCGAGACGGTGTCATGGGGTTTCTGGCTGTACCACATGGAACTGCTGACGCTTATTTTCTCCGCACTCATTGTCATCGGTATTCTGTATGTCGATATGGTTATGAGCCGCTACTATCTGTTTCAAAGCCGCTATACCGGGGCGGGACGAATACGCAGCTATGCGCCGCATGTTCGCGCCGCAAACCGCAATCATCCAAAACAAGCCGAAGCAAAGCGCTCAAAACGGCGCTAGTTTCGGCTTGTTTTTCGTAGTGAACCGCTATGATTTCGAGGGAGCCGAAGGCGAGCGCGTTCCATGCTAAAATTGACGGGAGGTATATCTTTTATGCAAAAACTTCTTCTTGTGGACGGAAACTCCGTTCTCTTTCGTACGTACTACTCCACCATTCGATCCAATCCGATGACCACATCCGGCGGCGTGCCGACCAATGCGGTATTCGGATTTATTTCTCTTCTTCAAAAAGCCATTGATATGGTTCAGCCTGATGGCGTGCTTGTGGCATGGGATGCCGGAAAGGCGACTTTCCGGCACGAAAAAATGCCCGACTACAAAGGCACCCGAAACAAACCGGATGACGAACTGCTCGTGCAGATGCCGATTGTCCGCGAGTATCTCGATGCCGCCGGCATCAGCCGCTATGAGCAGGAGGGCTATGAGGCCGATGACATTATCGGTTCGACAGCCAAAGCGAGCGCGGGTATCGACACAATTATTCTGACCAGCGACAAGGACCTTCTGCAGCTTGTCGACGATACGACACGCGTGATCATGATGAAAAAAGGTCTCAATGAGTTCGATACGTATGACATTGCCGCTGTCGATGAGCGTTATGGTCTCAAACCGCTGCAGATCATCGATCTCAAAGGTCTGATGGGCGATCCCTCCGACAACATCCCCGGTGTTCACCATATCGGCGAAAAAACAGCGCTCACTCTTCTGCACAGCTACGGAAGCGTCGAGGGCGTGTACGAGCATCTGGATGAAATTAAAGGCAAGAGACGCGAATATCTTGAAGAAGGACGCGACAGCGCATTCCTTTCCAAAGAAATCGCCACAATTTTTACCGCTATGGAACTGCCTTTTGATCTCGACAGCCTGGCGTATACTGCCGGCGGAGAAAATGAAGCGGATTTCTACCAGAAATACGAAATGAACTCGCTGCTCAACCGCATGAAAAGCGCCGATCCGACGTCAAGTAAACTGGAAATCAGAACCGTTGATCGTTTTGACGGAAAAAAGGATTCGGGAATGAGTCTTCTGCCGCTCGCGGATTTCGAGCCGTTCATGAACCAGACGCTTTATGGTTTTCTCTATCCCGTTGATGGAGAAATTCATTATCTGCCTGTGGAAGACGCGAAAAACGATCCTGCATTTGCGGATCTGCTCGCAACGGATAAAACGCTCGTGGCGTGGGATGCCAAGGAACTCTTGCATCTGCTTGATCGAAACGGATTTACATTGCCGCATTTTGCCGAGGATGTGCATATCGCATCTTTCCTCCTGCACTCTCAGGCGCGCAATGTGGAAAACCTGCTCGAAGTTTCCGGCATCTATCTGCCTTCGCCTCTCAATGATCTGACCAAAAAGAAAGAGGGCGGATTTACAGTCGAGCGCGCGCTGCCGATTTTCGCATCATGGTGCGCGGGCATGGAAAAAGCGAT
>CAOKFJ010000234.1 GCA_948467695.1 uncultured Allobaculum sp.
CGCGCACAATGCCGCATTTGACACCTCGTTTCTTCGCGAGGCGTTCAGCCGCCAGAAGATCGACTGTCATTTTGACTACTACTGCACGCTTCGCGCATCCAGAAAGCATCTCAAAGAACTGTATCTGCCCTCCTATGGACTGAACAGTGTCGGCAGGTATTTCGGTATTGAAAACGAGCGCGCGCATCGCGCGACGGAAGACGCGCGTGTCTGCGGAAATATCATGATCGAGCTTCTTCCCTTCGCTTCAAAAACGGCGTATCACAAAAACGGCGTTCCTGTATTTCAGCCCCTGTCAGACCACGAGAAAGAACTCTGCGGCTCACTGACCGAAAAACTTGGCGAATACGGGATTCAGGCGAAAAATGTCCACTGCGTCAAGGACTGCAGAGGCATTGTGACCGTGCACCTTGTCTATCCGCTTGTCCGCTTCAAACTTACAAAGAAAAAATCATATCTGCTTATTCCCCGATTTCTGGCCTTTTCCCTTGGACTGAGCGGTGAAAAATGCACGGGCGTCGAAGGCGGCACAAATTTTGTGCGTGTAGATTTCAATGGCAGAGAGCTGCCAGACGAACTCGTTCAATTTATTTGTCTGAGCGCTAAAGAAGCACTCAAAGTCAAAGACAACTGCCGCATCCCCTGCAACGCGCAATACCGCCAGCTGCTCAAACTGCTTCATCAGGCGTAAGAAGAAAACGCGGCTGCAAAATGAGGAAAAATGATTTCTGCAGAACGGGAACCTCGGCTGCAGGACAGGATAACATGCTTTATGTCGCGTAAATAAAACGGCAAACCTCGCATCAAGAGGTTTGCCGTTTAGTTGTTAAAGAGTCTGGAAATGGAGAGTTACTGTTCGCTGTATTCAAGAATGAATTCGACAATATGCAGCTGCTCGTCAAGCGTGACATAGGAGTTCTCCCAGTCGATATCGCTGATCAGACCTGCCCAGTTTGAGCCGATCGTTGTGATATTGTCGCGTATTTCCTCAAACACTTCGTCATCAGCTGCACGAAGTTCGACACGCTGCATATGAGCGGCACTTTGCGCCAGGAAGATGTTTCGGCATTCCTCCATCGTGGAACCCGTAAGCCCCTGCATGCGGTAGTAGCTGTATGTTTCGTTGTTTTCCATGGGGTACAGATCGCGAATGGATTGTACCGGCGCGAACAAATGCGATTTTTCCATTTCATCGAACGTCAGATTCAGGTAATGGTGTTTTCCGGTCTGCGTCTCGTGCGACAAGTCGGACATTGAAGGGTCATTGTAGGTTGTATCCAGGTAGTACCAGCGATCATCATATTCAAGCAATGAACGGTCAAAGAATTCGACTTCGCGCTGTCTCTCGCTGTCTGCCGAGAAGCCCTGCATGGTAATCGTTTCAATACCGGAGCGGTTAAGCAGGCAGTTCATCGCCAGAGCGTAGCCGTCGCAAACCGCCATGCCTTCCACAAGCGCGCCGTACGCGTTATGGGCATTGGGCGCTTCTAGGTCATAGACCACATTGTCGACCAGATAGTCGTTGAAGAAGACCACTTTTTCATAGTCGCCAAGACCCTCGCATTGCGCGATGATTTCATCGGCTTTGCGGTTCATTTCATCGAGCATGGCATATTCCTCTTCAACAGAATAGGAGTAGTCAAGCTGGAGCGATATGACTTCATCAAGCATATTCATCGAATTCATCCAGCCCTGTTCCGGCTGGAAATTGAGAATCTCAAAGTCCTGATCATCAAGAATCTGCATGACTACATCGATATCTTCGCTGGTGAACGAACCCTCGAGTTCAATCCGTTCGGATCCGTTCAGAATGCCGCTGCGAATGGTTCGGTACAGATCTTTCTGCCTCTCAGGCAGCTGATTGAACATATAGTTGTTCTCGATGGAATACAGATGCGCTGTCGGTTCAGCCTGTCCGGGAACGGACGGCATTGTGGGCGCATCGGGTATGGATTGTTCAAAGATATGCGTCTCAAGAGATAAAGACTCGGGATCAGGCATGTATTTGGCGGTCACGTACTTTCGAATCGGAATATCGGCAAACGCGACAAGAATGAAAAAGAAGACAAAAAGCTTCAGAAACTTCCCGATTACGCGGACAAATTTTCGTGGGCGATATTTCATGAAAACCTCCATATGCATAGCTCATATGACCTCATCAGTCATCACCGAAGCAATGCCATAAAAGTCGAAGCCGGTCTGATTTTGCAGAACGCGTATACTCATTTTATCGGTTTCCCTCGTTCAGACAAAACGAAGCCGTTCTGTTTTCCAAAAATTAAGATTGAACAACACACTGCTGATTCATTTCTCATTCTGCGTGTTGTTGAGTACGGCATACAATGCGATAATGTAATGCGGTTTTTACGAACCTGGACATGTTTTACAGACGAATCAACGTCTCGAATAGGCGATGACGCAACAGCGTAAATCGCAGGAAAGGACTGACTATGAAACCAAACGATACGATCAATAATGATCTTCCTGCCGTTCCTGCTTCAGCCGATACGGCTTTCGATGCG
Source organism: uncultured Allobaculum sp. (assembly GCA_948467695.1). Lineage (GTDB taxonomy): Bacteria > Bacillota_I > Bacilli_A > Erysipelotrichales > Erysipelotrichaceae > Allobaculum. The sequence continues at coordinate 2,523 of CAOKFJ010000234.1, forward strand.
CAGGAGGATACACCAACCGCGCCACTTGAGGTCAAAGAAAATGCTTCTGCAGTTTTGCATGAAGAAGAAACGGTCATTGTCGAGCAGAAGACAAAAAAAAAGATCGACAGTGAAGAAGATGATGTCGAGACAGTCGAGCTGACTGTTGAGCTCAAAGACAATCATGCAGACGCTTCAGACAAGCCTGTTCCTTTTGGAAAGTATTCCGCGCAGGGCGCAAGATCCTTCATTACCCCGGATCGTGCAGGTACACCCGGAGCAGAGAATGCAGCGGCTGGACCGAAAAAGAAAAAACGCAAAAGCGCAATGATGAGAACAGCCGATGGCAAAACGATCTCAAAAATCGGATCGCCAGTTCAGAGCGCGCCAAAAACGCCGGTAAATGATGCGCCTGTACAGAAGCCGACAAAAGCGCAGATGAAAAAGGCGAAAGCGAAGATTCAGACTGAGACTGCAGAAATCAAAGCGGAAAACCAGGAAGAGAAGAAGGAAAAAAGCTTTGCGAATACTTTCAATCGATTTCTGACCAACAAATCCGCTTCTCTTGCTGCCTGGATCTGCATTGTGCTGATGACATGCGTTCTGGTATTTCTTGCCGTGCGTCTGTCAGACACTTCAAATCATGTCGTTACGCTTGAGGGACAGAACACCACGCTCAATCAGCAGTTGACCGATATGCAGGCGACAGTAGACTCCAATAACGCCGCCATCAGTTCAATGAATTCCCAGATTGAAGAACTCGAAAACGGACCGGACAAAATGCTTACCGACATCAAAGTTCTGATGGGCGAAGAAGATTATGAAACTGCTATGGATGCGGCAGACGAGCTTGCTTCCGCATATCCCGGCACACCGCAGGCTGCCGAAGCGAAGGAACTGAAGGAACGCTGCCAGAAGAACATGGACAATGATCGCGTGGATGACGCCAAAAGCAGCGAGAGCCTCCAGAAAGAAATGGGCACACCCTTCGAATAAACGGATTTCGATCGAGAATACCCATTCTCTTCTCTATGATTAGGTAACCAGACCAGACCGTCGTTGATTGCGGATATATTGCCGCTGACGATGGTCTTTTTCTTTACGGCGAAAGAGCTTTTCATTCTCAAAATATGCGAGCGTTCGTGAAAGGACATCGATCATAAAAATGGAATCGAGTAGGCAACATTTAAGTACCTCTCACACCACTCAGCATGCCGATCGGC
>CAOKFJ010000235.1 GCA_948467695.1 uncultured Allobaculum sp.
CAGGCACTTTACCGTTACGGAAGCCTTTGAAGTTTGCTCTTTTGCTGAGGTTGTTCAGAGCGTTTTTGCATGCCTTGCTCCAGGTAGCAGAATCAACAGTTCCTGTAAGGGTGACTGTGTTGTTGTCGTTTCTTGTACTGGTTGTCTTCATACTCAATTTTTTCCTCTCATTTCTATACGCAGCGGGTACGGTTCAAATCCGCCGGAATAATACTTCTGTTCAAATTCCGTCCAGCCTTTTTCGTTTCTCATCTCCTGGAACACCAGGCGGATGATCGACGCGGCGAGTCTTTCGGGATCATATTCGGTAAAGTCCATCGGCAGCGTCTCGAGAATTTCCTGATCGAGGAGCTGATTGGCAAACCGTGTGCTGAGCTCATTGTTTCCTTCAAGATATTCGGCAAATTGCCGGCGCGTCTGTACGATGACCGTCAGTTTGTCGGGATCGTCAAGCAGAGATGGATTGAACTGGTACAGAACACCGTCTTTGTTCATTGTCATCAGACAGTTTACACGCTGATGGATCAGTGCCCGTATGAGTTCACCTTTAAATTCCTGCAGAAGTTTTGAATCAGACAAAAGCGTCTGCACTTCGCCGGTGAATTCGGCCATACGGCTCTGGCATAAAAGCGATACAGCTCTTTCCTGCTCCGATTCGCTTCCTAAAACAAGTCGGCGAATCATTTCAGCCTGTTCATGATCGGCTTCGCACTGTTTGTCTGTGCTGCAGGCAGCGTTGCTGTTTTCGTCCAGAGACGGTGTGCTTTCGCTTCTGGTTCTGTCGTGTCGGTTCATTCAACCTCCAAGCTTTCGAAATTATACACAAGCCCAGAATCGCTGACAACTTGATGCCCGTTCCGAAAGTCTAAATCATTGTATCAAATTTTTGCGAAATGCCCTTATTTATCCGTCTGCGACAACATTTTTCCCTGTCTAGACGTCCGGATTTAGTACAAGCCGGACGATCGCGATGCATACTGCCAAAAACGCGGGAATATGCGTTCAAAATTCATGAACATTCTCTTCGCTCATTCATTGAAACAAGCAAAGACATATTTTGACAAATCTGCGGGCATTCTGCCTTTCTCAACAATGAAGGCGCTGCGCTTTTTGATGAAGAATATGCCTCTTTCCATATCTATTGCCTGTGACATTGCGAAGCATGTCTGAACATAAAGATGGAATGGGCGCGGTGCCGTTTGCTGCACCGGTTAAATGTGGAATCATGTTCTGTCTCGTAGAAGCGCTAAATTGAATGAACGATCAGATACAGCGCTTTACGTCAGAAACGATCCCGCAGGATGAATATATTTATTCGGATAGTTTTCCTGCAGGATATTCAGTATATTACAATCCTGCGTTTTCTCCAAGCATTAATGCGCATTATTTTCGACACATTATCCCGCACGCATTGTTTTCTCTTTGACGAAATCCGTGAAGCACGCAATCGATTTCTCCTGTTTTCGCATGGAAACCTTGCAGTCCACCGCAACCCAGACAAACGTTTGGCGCGGCAAGTCAAAATTCAATGGCACTTACTCGAATTTTGTTATGATGAACACAGAAAGAAGATGAATATCATGGATTATAAAATTGAATTCCCCGAAAAAAACAAAGCGGTGATCACCTTCACAATCGCCAAAGCGAATTACGAAGAAGATCTTGAAGCCGCAAAGAAAACAACAGGTTCGGATGACGCTGCGACAAACCAGGAATTTGTTCTGGCTCAGGAAGCCGGCAAAGTCTTCACAGAAGCAGCAGCCGAACACACACTCAAACTCGCCGCTCAGCCTGCATTCCTCTCTGAAGCAGACGATAACGGCGATGTAAACGTCACTCTGACATGCACACTCGTGCCGGAAGTCACACTTCCCGCCTACACCGGACTGAACTTCGAAAAACAGCCTGTATCTGTATCCGATGAAGAAGTTCTCTCCAGCGTTATCGCACGCGTCAACCAGACAACTCTGTTCGAGCCCCTGCCCGAAGATGCAGTTGCTGAAAACGGAAACGAAGTTGTCATCGACTTCGCTGGCGAAAAAGACGGAGTTGCCTTCGAAGGCGGCACCGCAACCGACTATCCTCTGGTTCTCGGAAGCCACACTTTCATCCCCGGCTTCGAAGATCAGCTGCTCGGTGTAAAAGCTGGTGACGAACGCAACGTTGAAGTCACTTTCCCGGAAGACTACTTCGAACCCTCCCTTGCAGGAGCTCCTGTAATCTTCAAATGCAAAGTAAAATCCATTCAGCAGCTCGTTACACCTGCTCTCGATGACGAATTCATCAAAAAGATGAACCTCGAAGGTGCGACAACCGTTGAAGAACTCAAAGAAAAAATCAAAGAAGAAATGCTTCGCAACAAAGAAGAAGAAGCCGAAAACGAACTCGCTTTCAGCATCCTCAACCGCATTGCCGATGGCGCTAAAATGGACATCCCTGCCGAAATGATCGACTCTCAGGTTGCCCAGCACATGAGCCAGTACGAAGGACAGCTTAAACAGTACGGCATGAGCTTTGATGACTTCCTCAAAGCTTCCCACCAGACTGCAGAAGACTTCCGCAAACGTCTGCTCCCTGAAGCAGAAAAAGAACTGCGCGCCGCACTCGTACTCGAAGCCATCTCCGAAGCCGAACAGATCCGTGCTGACGAAGAAGACCTGCGCAAAGAATACGAACTGCTCGCTCGTGTCTACAACTTCCCGCCTGAACAGCTCCACATGCTGATCCCTGGAGAAGCCGTAGCCGCTCAGATCACTCAGCGTAAAACACTCGAGTTCCTCAAAGCCAACAACACTAAGAAGTAGGCTTAAACAAAACCAAATAGAAACAGATCAGCCGGTCCGCTAAGCGAACCGGCTGTTTTGCATTCAAAGTCTTCTGCGCCTGCCTAAGCAATCCGCAAAGCTATTCATTGATAATCTTCACATCATAGCTGATCATCGGTCCCTGCACCCATGTCGCATGCAATGACAAGTTTCCAATGGTTCCTTTGCGAACCGTCCAGTGCAGTTTGCCTGAAGCATCCGCCCAGCCCGCAAAGCAGTATCCTTTTTTCTTTGGCATCGGGAAAGTAAAGGTTGGTGTTTCGATCATGTATTTCAGCACGTAGATATCCTGATCAGGGTCCGCGTCTGCCTCATTGACTGCTGCGTTGAGCGTAATCTCGTATTCATGCGCTTTCCACTTCGCATACAATACGGCATCCTCTTCAAAACGCATCTTCTCATTCCACGACATGGTCATCGCTTCATCAATATACCATCCTGCAAAATCATAGCCTGGGCGCATTGGTTCAAATGGAGGACGAATCATGCCCTGACCATCGGTCATAACCGCAGGCACGCGGCTTCCCTTTCCCGTCTCGAATGAGACCGTTGAATGCTCGATAAAGCGTCCTACAAGTTCAACATTTCGGCACCATGAAGGATCGATGTAATCCACACGCTTTCCATCCAGATACCATCCCGCAAACTGCAGTCCTTCGCACGAAGCGGGAAACAGTTTCGTCAAGCCGGTTTTAAACGAATACATATGATGATTGTCCGGTGAATTGACCCCCTGTTCGAGTACATAAGCGATCTCAAACCATTTCGGTTCCCACTTCGGGTATAGTTTCACCTCGTGCGGAAGCTGCGCTTCGGGGTTTAGACGTCTGGTCAGCTTCGGATCCACATACCATCCGGCAAATTCCATTCCCTCTTTTACTGTCTCCGGCCCTTCCGT
>CAOKFJ010000236.1 GCA_948467695.1 uncultured Allobaculum sp.
TGACTCCATAAGATGAAGGTGCAATCGTTCGTATTATAATGAATGCGTTTTGAGAGGCTTGCGCAGAAAAAAAACGGATCAGGTGTATACCTGCGCTTAGCGCAAGTCGAACGACTTTGAATACATGCAGAAGATCTGCATGCGTATGCGTCAGACAATGCATGAAAAAGAAAGAGAGATACACCTATGAATATTGTTCTGCTTGAATCCCTGAATGTGGAGCGTCCTGTAATGGATGCGTTCAAAGCACAGCTCGAAGAACTTGGACATACTTTTGTCGAATATGAAAAAACAGGCGATGTCGACACGCTGATTGAAGAAGTCAAAGACGCCGATGCGATCATGCTTGCCAACATGCCGCTTCCCGCCGCAGTTGTAGAAGCCGCGCCGCGTCTTAAATACATCGATGTCGCGTTTACCGGCTACGATCACATCCCGATGGATGTCTGCGCCCGAAAGGGAATTGCGGTATCCAACGCATCGGGCTATGCGACTGAATCGGTAGCTGAACTGGCGATCGCCACCATGATTCTTCTTGCCCGTGAAGTGCCTGCACTTGAAATCGCCGTAAAAGAAGGAAAAACAAAAGCCGGCCTTCGCGGCTGGACGCTCGATGGACGCACAGTCGGTATCGTCGGAGCCGGCGCAATCGGTCTGCGCACTGCCGAGCTTGCCAAAGCTATGGGCGCGCGCATCATCGCGTTCAACCGTTCCAAAGTCACAAGCCCGATTGTCGATGAGCAGGTATCGCTTGAAGAGCTCATGAAACAGAGCGATGTCGTCAGTGTTCATCTGCCTTTGAGCGATTCCACCCGCGGCATCGTTTCCAAAGAACTGCTTGAAACCATGAAACCCACAGCCGTACTGATCAACACTGCGCGCGGTCCCGTTGTCGATGAAAACGCGCTCGCCGATCTGCTGAACACAGGCAGAATCCAGGGCGCAGCTGTCGATGTGTTCGACAAAGAACCACCTTTAGCTCTCGATCATCCTCTGCTTCATACCCCCAACACCATCGTCACACCGCATATCGGTTTTGACTCCGAACAGTCGATGGTGCTTCGCGCAAATATCGTCTTCGACAACCTGATCTCGTGGCTTGATGGCGACATCAAAAACGAAGTCAAAGCGCGCTAAACGCTAAAAAGCCATAAGAGGATTTTGTCCAGGGCATCTGCAAAGACGCAGAAAACAAACGCAAAAAAAAAACGGTTTGCAACCGAATGAACTGATAACTGAAATGAACGCAAAAAATCTATCGAACACCAATACCAAAACACTAACCGCAGAACAGACAAAGATTGCCAAATCTGCAAAAACGATACTCGTCACCGGATTCGAGCCTTTTGGAAACCAGAGCCTCAACCCCTCGATGCTTTTGCTTGAACGCCTGCCGCAATTGATCGGCAGCACACGTATCGAAACGCTTCTTCTTCCTGTGACGTTTGAAGGCGCGCCCATAAAGCTGCTTGGAAAAGTCAATCAACTCAACCCGGATGCCGTAATCTGTCTTGGGCAGGCAGCCGGACGAAAAGATATCACGCTTGAAAAAGTCGCCATCAACTACATTCGCGCAACTATACCGGATAACGATGGCAGACAGCCTGGAGGCGAAAAAGGCTGCGCGGTTGTCGAAGGCGGAGCCGATGGTCTGTTTTCGACACTCCCGCTAAACGAACTGCTCGACGCCCTGCATGAAAAAGAGCTTCCCGCCTCGCTTTCGCTCAGCGCAGGAAGCTATGTCTGCAACACCATCATGTACACGATTCTAAACGACAGTCTCGCCCGCCACGGGCGCAAAGCTGGATTTATCCATGTACCGCTGATGGATGAACAGGCGGTCGGTGAATGCGAAAACATGCCTTCGCTCTCGCTTGAGACGATGGAGAAGGCTTTGCATGTCATCCTCGAAACCATGAGCGGCATTCTTCACAATGATGTGAAAGAAACTTCTTCTGCTTCGCTTTCGATGGGAAGTGAGATCGCATGAGTACGGCAGCAGTGACGAATGCGAAAAAGCGCAATACACGCGGCGTTCTCTACATGCTTCTAGCCTCTGTGCTCTTTGCGACCGGCGGACTCGTTTTAAAGTACACCGACTGGAATCCTCTGGCGATCAATGGCATGCGCGCGCTTCCCGGCGCGATTGTCATCGGACTGTTCATGTGGATCAGCCACCGCAAGCTTGTTCTCAACAAGACCGTCATCGCCGGAGCCATCGCCTACATGGCTATGACAACGCTTTTTGTTCTTTCCAATAAATTAACCGCAGCTGGAAATGCGATTGTTCTGCAGTTTACCTGCCCGATCTGGATTGTCGTGCTCAACTTCATCCTCTTTCGCAAACTGCCCACGAAAAAACAGGTGATCGCCCTGGTGCTGATCCTTGGCGGCATTGTCTGCTTCTTTGTCGACTCGCTCAAATCTGGAAACTGGATCGGCGATCTGCTTGCGATTCTGTCCGGACTCTTCTTCGCAATCATGTTCATGCTCAATTCGCTCAAAGGCGGTGACGCGCTTTCGTCCGTCTTCCTCGGACAGATCGGCACCTTCATCTGCCTTTGCCCGTTTGTCTTTGGATGCACATGGACTGTATCGAACACGCTCTCGATTTTATGGCTTGGCGCGTTCCAGGTCGGCTTCGCCTACTTGTTCTTCTCGCTGGCAACCGGCATGATCAGCGCGCTGGAAGCCTCGCTGATCAACGCCGTTGAACCCGTGCTCAATCCGATGCTTGTTGCGCTTTTCGGCTTTGAACGCTTGAGCGGACTGTCGCTGCTTGGCGCGGCAATTGTCATCGGCGCAGTGCTCTGGAACTCGCTTCCCGCTAAAGAAAGCGCGCAGGTGCAAAGCGTATCTAAAACGCCAGATAAGCAGGCAGCGTAAGGAGACCAGCCATTGAATACGCCATTGGCAAAACGAAACGAATGCTGCATTGTACAATTTTCAAACATTCGAAGACCCGTTCGCGGGTCTTTTTTTTGCGAAAAGAAATGAGTGGAAGTGCAACATTCCTTGCGCCATGTGAATGCCTGCAGAAAGCAGCGGTGGTGTCTTTATTTGAACTCTTTCCTGATCCTTGAAGCAGAACAGGGAAGAGACGCTGCTTTCGAACAAATCGAAGACAGCGTGATACGATACGCTCGCTCAGACTGCTTCGTTTCGAAAGCATTACGCTGTTTTCGCGATATGTATGACATAAGAAATGAACGATCAAATCGTCTTCAGGCATATTCAAACAACGTAAAGAGCAGAGATAACAAAACAGCAAAAATAGTACGCTCGAATACATTTGCAAAATTGAGAGCCAAAACAATTTGTAAAAGGAGAGAACATGATCAAAGCCGCATTCTTCGATGTTGACGGAACGCTCGTTTCGCACACGACCAACACCATACCGCAAAGCACCCAAAAGACGATTGCACAGATGAAGAAAAACGGGATTCTATGCGCCCTGGCTCGATGCTTGAATTGCCGATGCTTCCGCAGGGCGAATACGAGATGGACGGCTTTGTCACGCTTAACGGCCAGCTGATTCTTGATAAAGACTTGAATGTCATCTCCGCGCATCCAATCAGCGGACAGGCAAAAGAAGGACTGCTCACATTGTTCAACGAAAAAGAAACACCGATTCTGCTTGTGGAAAAGGATCGCATGTACATCAATTTCATCAACGATATCGTGGTCGAAGCGCAGGCGAAAATTCATACACCGCTTCCGAA
>CAOKFJ010000237.1 GCA_948467695.1 uncultured Allobaculum sp.
GAACGGTAGCGGTTGCCGAAGACAATCGCGTTTTCAACCATGACTGCCACACCGACAAGGTTGCTGGCGTTGGAATACAGTTTGTAGATGAAGTCGATCGCATCCTGCAGCGTTGTGTTGAGCGTATCCACATCGAGAGGCGATGTGTTCAGAATGGAGCGGACATCTTCGATTTTCTTGACACCGGTCGTCAGATCTTCGTCAAACGAATTCGAGATGGCCGGAAGCTGTTTGGTGCTGGTGTTCAGACGAACTTCATTGAGAATGAGCTCGAGTTTGACAAGCTGCTTTTTCGCACGGCTTTCATCGCTGCTCGCACCAAGCAGAAGCTGTTTCATTTCAGCAACTTCCTGTCCGAAGGCATCTGTCTTCTGGCAGAAGGAACGGAATCCGCTGATGACTTCAACCTGATAGGTTTCGCTCGCATCAAGCTGCGCGCGAATCGCGTCGCGCTGCGCTTTCAGATCTTCCATCTCTTCTCTTGCGCGGGCAAAACGTCCTGTCCAGTCTTCCAGACCGAAACGGTCTTTGATGGAAGCGTACAGACGAACAATTTCTCCGAGCTCGGATTCGATATCATCAACGACAGCGAAATTGCCTTCCAGATTTCCCTGGATTTCTTCAAACGCGAGATGTTCCTGCGCGATATCTTCATTCAAAGCAAGCACCTGATCCGTGATCGCATCAAGCGCGGGCGCGGCGTTTTTCAGATCACCGGCGTCGAGACTGCTGATGGCGACAACCAGAGCATTGGAGATCGCATCGAGTTTTGCGTCAACACCAAGATAGGAAGCGTCGATTCTCTGGCTTTCCATTGTCTTGACGGCTTCTTTGACTTCTTCAATCGCGCGCGGAAGTTCTTCTTTAGCGCGCACGTAAAGAGCGGGATAGATTTTTTCGATTTCTTCGAACTCATCGCACTGAGCGGCAAGTTTTTCGCAGTCATTGCGGACATCTCCAAAACGAGCGCTTGTCAGATCGTCTTCAAGCTGTTCGAGCGAAGCGTCGATTGCAGCGGAAAGACCATCCATATATTCAACACCGGAGAAGAATGTATCGCGTCGTGCGGCATAATCGTTTTTGACCTGATCCACGCGGTCGATTGTGCGCTTTGCGTTCTTGCGCACTTCATCTTCGCGGGAAATCACACGGTCAAGCGACTGTTCGACAATACGGATTCTTTCTTCTGTATCGTCAAGAACCGTTTCCACTTCATCCATCGCGCGGATGGCTTTTTTGTATTTGTGACGGGAGAAATAATCAAAGGCTTTCTCGTACAGATTCTCCGTGGTAGCGATCGACTGCTTGCAGATCTTATATTTTGGTTTAAGCGAATTGAAACGTTCTGCGAGATCTTCATTGTTCTGCGCGAACTGTTTCGCTTTTCTAAATTTGGCATCGAGCTGGTTGTCGAGCATTTCATTGACATCCACCTCAAGCACTGACAGGCGTTTTTGCACGCGTCTTTTCTTGAGCATGCGGGAAATGATTTCCACCACGATCAGAATGACGATGGCAATTCCTATATACATCATGACCTCGATCGGCACATGCTTCATCACGTAGTTGTACATATAGATGAACCAGTCCCGAACCTGAGTCCAGAGATTTTCCATTGCGGTTTCCCCCTAACATTCGGCTTTATATTATATCAAAGGCTGAACACAAAGCCACTTTCATATTCGTGCCAGACCCTATGCTTTTCGCATTTTTCGCATTTCGCCGCTGATTCTATTTTGCCATACAATCCTGCGGGCGGCTGTCTGCCTTCGCAATTCATTCAAGTTGATGTTCGATAGCGTGCGGATACGCCATAAATGAAAGGATATGCCGCTTGAAGAAGGATGCTGTATGAGACAAGCCGCAGTTCTGTTCTCCATTCCTGTGCAAAGCAGCTTCGCGTGTTTCTTCATCTATATTATATAGATATGCATAGGTGAGATATCCGCCTGCTCATACATCGTCCGATCTTGTCCAAAGCTCTTCCCTATACCGAATATACCGTCTGAAAAACGACTGTGTTTTGATTGTCTGCTGGAGGAATTTCATTGACGCAGCACGCAAAAACATCGATGAATACGGCATATATTTCTCTTTTCTCTTCAGAAGCGTCCATTTCGTCTACGAACTTTGCATATTTTGCGAATCGTGTCTGGCGGTTTGTATTTCCATACAGGATTTGTTATTATGGTTCGGCATGATTCAAACAGCATACAAATGCGTGAAATCAGGCGCCCGAGCAGTATTAGAGATGCGAGTAACAGCCAGCTGTCTGCAGAAAACATCGTCCCGGGCACCCCTCACGAGGATTTGTATCCTGGTATTGTTTTTTTGCGAAGACAATAGGAGGAAAAATTTATGTCCAGAATGACAGGTTCTACCTGGAAAGTTTCCCGCCGCCTGAACTTCTCCGTAACAGAAACAGGCAAGGAACTCGCCAGACGTCCTTATGCTCCCGGCCAGCATGGAAAAACTCGCCGCGTTAAACTCACCAACTACGGTCTGCAGAAGCAGGAAAAACAGAGAATCCGTAACGTTTACCAGATCTCTGAAAAACAGTTCGCCAACACTTACGACAAAGCTAACCGTAAAGCTGGCGCAACTGGTGAAAACTTCCTGGTTCTCCTCGAAAGCCGTCTTGACAACCTGGTATACCGTATGGGCTTCGCTCCCACACGCCGCGCTGCTCGTCAGCTCGTTAACCACGGTCACATCCTCGTCGATGGAAAGAAAGTGGATATCCCTTCCTACTCCGTTCGTCCCGGTCAGGTGATCGAAGTTGCTGAAAAAGACAAAAACAAAGCATACATCGTTGATTCCCTTGCCGCATCTGCTGCTACTGTTGATTTCGTAGAAGTTGACAAAGACCAGAAAAAAGGCAAATACGTTCGCTTCCCCGAACGTGCTGAACTCTTCAAAGATCAGCCCATCAACGAACTGCTGATCGTTGAGTACTACAACAGATAAGCGTTATTCGTCTCCAGCTTTTTCTTTTTCCTGTTTTCCTCGTTCCAATATGCCGATTTTTCATTTTATTTTCGACTCGTCGTCGAGCTTCTCTTCCGCAAAAGAACAAATCCGCCTCCTTTACGAAAGCGGATTGGCTGAATCTAATGAATATATTCAATTTTTTCCGCAATCAGGGAGTATGCAGCCCAGCTTCGCCCGTCCTTTTCGATCAGACGCGACTGTATGCGTCCTTTAGCGGTAATCCACGAATTGACTTTGGCACAGCTTGCGAATGTTTCCGCCGCGCCTCTCCACACCTCAAGGCAGAGCGTGTCGCTTTCGAATTCTCCTTTCGAATTGGCAAACGGCCGTTCCACTTCGATTTTCACTGTGCAGCTCTTCCATCCCTGCGGATTGGTTTTCAAATCCGGCACAGCAGCGATACGACCTGCGATACAAAACTGATTCATAGGTTCTCCTTGGCTCATCAAAGCATGAGCATCAATACGCGCAAGTATAGAGAAGACTTGATCAGCACGCAAAAACGCAATCGAATGACAAACACGCAAAAACACCGGATTCTCATGTAAAGACATATGAGAATCCGGTGTTTTCAATTCATTATCATTGGATTGCCCCAATCGTCGAAACGATCAGACCGGCTGAATTTCAGCCGTATTCAATACATTTATGCCGCAAGGACAGCTGTCGAGGAGTCGTCTTTGCGATCCTCTTCGCGGGCAAGGGGCAGTACGATTGTTTCA
>CAOKFJ010000238.1 GCA_948467695.1 uncultured Allobaculum sp.
ATCTGAGGAAATACAAGCGGAAAATTTATGGTCCTACTTTTGAGTAGATCTTAGGATTAATCCTCAATGCACACTCCACAAATCCACTGCATAGTTTTCCGGCTGCAAGAGAATAGAGCGGTTTACATCTTATTCAGGTTTAAATTGTGCATTTTCAATCCATCTAATTCCGTTTCCTGTAAAATGTAACCGTATACAGTCTGCTTGGAAGTTTTTGAAACTTACTAAGAATAGGCCTAAGAATCAACAAAGGAGAAATAATTATGCAGCTAAAAGGTAAATGCGCAGTCGTTACCGGCGCTTCAAGCGGCATGGGAAAAAGCATCGTTGAACTCTTCGCAAAAGAAGGATGCAACGTCGTCGCTGTAGCGCGCCGCGCCGAACGTCTCGCTGCGCTCAAAGAATCGCTCGCCGATGCGCCGGGCAAAGTGGAAGTCTTTTCGGCAGATGTCTCCATCGCCGAGAACAATGACGCAATGATCGACTTCTGCCTTGAAACATTTGGCGGATTCGATATTCTGATCAACAACGCCGGCATCATGGATGATATGGCTGGCGTAGCCGATGCGACAGACGAAAAATTCGATCAGGTCATGAAAGTCAATGTTTTCGGTCCGATGTGCGCGATGCGCAAAGCCGTCAAAGAATTCAAAGCACACGGCACGAAAGGCTCGATTGTCAACGTCGTATCCGTTGGCGGAATGCGCAATGTTGCCGGCGCCATCTATTGCGCGTCCAAAGCCGCTCTGATCTCGATGACCAAAAACACATCATTCATGTATTGGGCAGACGGTATTCGCTGCAACGGCATCGCCCCGGGCGGAATCGCGACTGAAATCAGCACGTCCATGGGACGTCCGAATATCGAAGGCTATCAGAAAGTCTCCAAAATGCTGGCGATGTCTCCAGAACCCGGAGCACCCGAAGAAATCGCCAAAGCCGCACTCTTCCTCGCAAGCGATCAGTCGTCCTACGTATCCGGCGACATTCTCGTTGTAGACGGCGGCTGGATTTCCTAAGCACGTCCAATCATTGTTTCACTTCACTCAAGATGCAAAACAGCCATGGCGCACTCTATTTCGCGCCATGGCTGTTTCTATTGGATTGAATGTGGTTTGCAGCGTTCTGATTGGATTTCAAAACCGTCTGAACAGCGAAGAAAGACGCCCAAATCAGCCAAGCAGTTCAAGAGCGGACATTTTTTCTTCCCACTCTGTCGTGTAGTTGGCGATTTCGTTGTGCTTGTCATCGATACGTCCATCCAGTTCTTCCATCTTGCGATAGTCCTGGTAATATTCCGGATCGTAGCGCAGCTCGCGAAGTTCTTCGAGTTCCTCTTCGGCTTTGGCAAGCAGTTCTTCCAGACGGCTGACACGGTTTTGCAGGGAGTTCTTCTCCTGGCGAAGCTGTGCGGATGTCTTCGGCTCTTCCTTCTTCGGAAGAGCTTTTTTCGCGCCGCGTGAAGACTGCGCCATTGCCTGGCCAATCTGATCGAGGGTTCCCTCTTTTTTCTTTTCGGCATACTCTTTGTAATTCAGATCGAAAAGACGGCTTTTCGGTCCGACTTCAAGAATTTTATCTGCCATTTTGGACAGGAACATACGGTCATGCGAAACAAACAGCAGCGTTCCATCATAGTTTTTGAGCGCGTTTTCAAGCGCTTCTTTAGCCGGGATGTCGAGATGGTTGGTCGGTTCGTCAAGAACAAGCAGGTTGTCGTGATTCATCATCAGACGAGCCAGAGACAGGCAGACTTTCTCTCCTCCCGACAAGTCGTTCACTTCCTTGAATACTTCATCCCCTGTAAACAGGAATGCCGCCAGAACGTTGCGGATCTGTGTCTGCGTTGCGTCGGGATGATCGTCCCACAGTGTGTCGATTACCGTTTTGGACGAATGCATGGCAGCTGTCTCCTGATCGAAATAGCCGATGTCGATCTGATGACCAAAGGTGTATTCGCCGCCAAGGGCCGGCAGTTTGCCCACGAGCGTTTTGAGCAGGGTGGATTTTCCGATGCCATTGGGACCGACGATGCCGATTCGGTTCTGTCTGAACATTTCAAAGCTTACGCTCGAGAGCGGATTATCGTAACCAAACGCAAGATTTTCGACTTCGAGTACGCGGTTTCCGCCTTTGCGCTCGGAAGAAAATGTCGCCTTCAGGCGCGATTTGTCTTCGGTCGCGTCTTCCAGACGCTCCATGCGATCAAGATACTTGATTTTGGATTGCGCGAAAGCCGCTTTGTTTTTCTTGTAGCGGAATTTTTCAATCAGAGCCTCCATGCGCTGGATTTCTTCCTGCTGGCGCACATAGGCATCATGGTTCTTTTTGATCCACTCTTCTTTGGCAGCTACATAATGCGAATAGTTGCCCGGAAAGCGCATGGTCTTTCCGCGGTCAATTTCGACGATTTCATCGCAGACATGATCCAGAAACATTCGGTCATGGCTGACAAGAATCACAGCGCTAGGATAGCGTCCGATATAGCTCTCGAGCCATTCGATGGAGTCGAGGTCGAGGTGGTTGGTCGGCTCGTCAAGCAGAAGAACATCCGGCTTTTCAAGCAGAAGCTTGACAAGCGCGATACGCGTCTGCTGACCGCTTGAAAATTCATTCAGACGTTTGGAGAGATCGCTTTCTTCAAAACCGAAATGGAAGAATACGCTGCGCAGTTCATGTTCATAGTCATACCCGCCAAGCGCTTCAAAACGTGTCTGCAGGCGGTCGTATTTCTCCAGCTGTTTTTCGCTTGCATCTTCCGCGAGCAGCGCGGCCTGTTCGTTCAGTTCAGCCTCCACTTCACGAAGTGTCGCAAAGACAGCCTCGAGCGCTTCAAGAACCGTCTGTTTTTTATCATCGAACACCGTCTGCGACAGCGAACCGATACGTACCGCGTTGGGTACAATACGCTCGCCTTTGTCGTAGTCTTCCTTGCCGCTGATGATATTCATCAGCGTGGTCTTGCCGCATCCATTGCGGCCGACAAGACCGATTTTTTCTGTTCCTTTGACCTGCAGGCTTGCTCCGGCAAGAACATCCTGCGCGCCATAGGATTTATATATATTGGAAACTTGAAGTTTCATATAAATTTCCTTTCTATACCGATACTCCGGCACTGATGCGTACAGGAACATTCGGCAGCATTCTGGACATGGCTCAAACGGCCGCAAGGAAAACCTGACGACCGTTCGATAACCTGCATATAAAGTACGTCAAAACCGTTTACAGGGTCTGGCGGATAAATCTTTGATCAGTAAAGCATATTCTGTCAAAAGTCAGATGAATCCGTAAAGGATTCGCTTTTCGCTGCACGCGGATCGTGCAGAAAGTGCTTCAATTGGACAAACAGCACAATCAAGCAGCACAATCGATCAAATAGTTGATGCTATTGACCGACTGGCGGTTCTTCTTCGATGGGAATGTCCTGCGGCTGCTCTGTCTTGTCGGCATCGTTTTGCGAAATGGAATCCGACGATGAAGCATTGTCAGAAGACTTTGTCGATGACTGCCCGTCTGCAGATGGTTTAGGCGCACCCGGCTTTCCAAGATCGACGCCGATCGAGTAGGCATTGAGAATGCCCTGCGCGATCGAGAGCGCCATGGCATCTTCATGATCGAGGAAATACTGTCTGGAATCGGGATTGAGATTGGATGCGTACACAAAGATCAGCGCATTCATGCCGTTGGATTTGGAATACTGGGAATGT
>CAOKFJ010000239.1 GCA_948467695.1 uncultured Allobaculum sp.
TCGGTATGGACACGGTTGAGCTCAATGGACAGGGCTTTGAGGTTCTGGTTAAAGCCGATGACCGCGTTACAGTCGGTCAGCCGCTTGTCAAAGTCGATCTCGACTTCATCCGCAAGTCCGGAAAATCTCTTGTATCGCCGGTGATCATTACCAGCGGACAGAAAGTCGCATTCAAAGATGGCGCTGCAGATGGTCAGTCCGTCAGCAGCGGCGATGTAATCGCGACAATCGAGGCTTAAATCCATTTACACTGCGGCAGCAAGTACAGACAAAAGAAAATCGGATGCCTATGCAGGGCATCCGATCTGTCTGCCGCACACGAATATGCGCTTCATACAGAACAGGAGAATGAATGATGGAAACAGTACGCAGAGAAAACCTGCATCCTTATATGGATAAAGTTGTATACGAGATCTATCCCAAATCGTTTATGGACTCCAATGGCGACGGTTCGGGAGATATCAAAGGCATTACTTCGAAACTTGACTATCTCAAAGACCTGGGAGTGGATCTGCTCTGGCTCGCGCCGGTCTATCCCACACCGTATTGCGACAATGGCTATGATGTCGCCGACTACAAAGCCATCAATCCGGACTTTGGAACTATGGAAGATTTTGAAGAACTCATTGCCGAGGCGGACAAGCGCGGCATGGGCATCATGATGGATATGGTGTTCAACCACACTTCCGATGAGCATGAATGGTTTAAAAAGGCACTTGCCGGAGATGAAGAGTATAAGCAGTACTACATTTTCAAAGATCCGGTGGATGGTCACGAACCGACCAACTGGCAGTCCAAATTCGGCGGTTCCGCCTGGCAGTATGTTCCTGAACTGAACCAGTACTATCTGCATGTGTTTGCCATCAAGCAGCCGGATCTGAACTGGGACAATCCCAAAGTTCGTCAGGAATGCGCCGACATCATCAACTTCTGGCGCGAAAAAGGCGTTAAAGGATTCCGCTTTGATGTCATCAACCTGATCTCCAAAGCCGGCTATGCCGATGACGAGATCTGGGATGGACGCAGATTCTACACTGACGGACCGCGTATTCATGAATTCCTGCAGGGACTCAACAGCGCATCTTTCGGTCAGGATGATTCGATCATTACGGTAGGAGAAATGAACTCCACCAATCTTGAAAGCACCCGCCAGTACGCTTCGCTTAACCGAAAAGAACTGGATATGGCGTTTTCTTTCCATCATTTGAAAGTCGACTACGAAGACAACGGCCGAAGCAAGGAAAAATGGGTTCTTAGAGATCCCGATATTGCGATGCTTCGCGACATTCTGTTCGAGTGGCAGCTCGGTATGCAGGAGTCCGGCAGCTGGAACGCGGTTTTCCTCAACTGTCATGATCAGCCGCGCTCGCTTTCCCGTTTTGGCGATGAAGGCAAGTACCGCAAAGAGTCCGCAAAAACACTCGGCATGCTGATTCATATGCTTCGCGGAACACCCTATATTTATCAGGGTGAAGAACTTGGAATGAAAAATCCCGGATTTACCTCGCTCTCGCAGTATCGCGATGTCGAGTCGATCAACGCGTGGGGCATCATGGAAGGACGAGGCTTGAACGAAGGCGAGCGCATCGCCATACTCGCTCAGAAGTCGCGCGACAATGCCCGTACCCCGATGAACTGGGATGCCCAGGAAGAAAACGGCGGATTTGGTAAAGGCACACCCTGGATTGAATATGCAAAAGACGATGCTGCATATTGCGCCAAAGCAGAAGTCGGCGATCCGGATTCTGTCTTCTCGTTCTATAAAGCGCTGATTGCAGCGAGAAAAGAACATTCAGCAATTTCCGTGGGCGAATTCATTCCGATGGATCTGCATAATGCAGGCATCATCGCCTGGAAGCGCAAATCGGAAGATGAAGAAGCCATCGTGATCTGCAACCTGAACAAAACCGAAGCATCCATTGTTCTCGAAAACGAAGAGATCAGCGGATATGAGCCGGTTTTATCCAGCGTGCAGAATCCCCAGCGCATCGCCGAAAAGATGACGCTCGCTCCTTTCGAGTCAATGGTCTATCTTCGCAAAACAGCTTGAAGCAGGAAGGCGACCTAAAGCTTCAGCGAGAAACGGTTTGAACTCGAAATGCATAGAAATGCATATATGGAAAAATAAGCTCAGGAATATCTCTATCCAGTCGGAATGAGATTGTTCCTGAGCTTTTTGCATGCGTTTTAGTATAATGGTTTTGAAAATAGTGATTAATGTTAAAAATGGCGTTTATGCATGTATGATGGATGAGAAAGGAGATCTGCTCTTTTCGTTTTGTCTAAGACGCAAAGGAAATTCTGCGCATGCAGCATTTACTGTTCTCGCTCTCGATCAGACCGACAGAAAAAATCTGCGAGAAATTTCGCCCATCACGGGAGTTTTCTGCGTATTACAGTATGTCAGCACTTTTCAGATTGTTGAGAGAGGAAACATGTCATGACAAAACACAGGAAAGAAAAAGATCGTGCGCATAAAGACAGCATCGCTGATGCAGTTTACGAAACGGAGTACAGGAAACCGTACGACGCTGTCTGCAGCGCACTGACCGGAGACAACTGGATTAGAGCGTATATTTTGGCAGCGGCGCTCCCGCTGTTTGGACAGTATGCGATCAGCGATATCGCAAACTGGAAGACACTGCCGCAACAGGAGATGAGCCGATCGCTGCGCCATGGAACAAATGTAAAAGAAGGCACGATTACCAGGATGGATACCGTGATCAAGTCTGTTAATGGAGGGACGATGATTCTTGATCAGTTTTATCGAGTTTGCCTGCCGAATGGGAAACCTGATTCGCAGATACTTGTCAATGTCGAACTGCAGAACAATACGCATCCTGGATATCGGATATCCGATCGAGCGCTTGCGCATATCTGGAAGATCGGATCCGAGCAGCGCGGACGAGACTATGTTCCCGCAAATTACAGTCCCTTGCTGTCGGTCGCAAGTATTTGGATTTTTACGGATCCGCCCAAAAAATATGCCAATCAGCTCATCATCGAAGCATTTCCGCAGAAAGTCGCTTCTGAGCCCAAGCAGTTCATCGCTTTTATCTATTTAGGTGGACCGGTCAATGATCGATACAAAGGGATTTTCAAACTCCTTCACGTTCTTCTTTCCAGCGAGATGAGCGCTCAGAAGAAATGCAGAATTCTACAGGAAGAGTTTGAGATTCCAATCAGCACCACGTTCAGAAAGGAAGTGGAATCTATGTGCAACTTGAGTCAGGGCGTATTCGAAAAAGGAGAACGCCGGGGAATGGCAAAAGAAAGAGATCGTGCAACTTTGAAGTTTATTCAAAACCTCATGTCTATGGAGAATATCCCGCTTATGCGTGCAATGGAACTTGCGGGTGTCCAGAAGAAGGATGAGGAGAGATACTTGCGTATGCTTAACCAGCGGAGCAAAAAGAAAGCTGTGCACCGAAGAATGCGGAATTCTGCAGGAAGAGTTTGAGATTTCCGTCAGCACCATATGCAGAAAGGAAGTGGAATCTATGTGCAACTTGAGTCAGGGCGTTTTTGAAAAAGGAGAACGCCGGGGAATGGCAAAAGAAAGAGATCGTGCAACTTTGAAGTTTATTCAAAACCTCATGTCTATGGAGAATATCCCGCTTATGCGTGCAATGGAACTTGCGGGTGTCCAGAAGAAGGATGAGGAGAGATACTTGCGTATGCTTAACCAGCGGAGCAAAA
>CAOKFJ010000240.1 GCA_948467695.1 uncultured Allobaculum sp.
GCTGACCCTCTGCTTGTAAGGCAGACGCTCTCCCAACTGAGCTAAGCCTCCATTTTTTTTCGTTTGCGCTTTGCTGTTTCGCTTAACGCTTGCTTATAGTACAAAAAAGCCGGAACGGATGCAAGAGAAAAAATCAAAAAAGTTAAAAAAGTTTTTGCGCCATAAATGATGACTCATTTTTGTGCGTGGATGAATCGTTCTGCGTACCTTCTCAATCAAACGTGCAGGGAAGTTGGAAACTGCTTATGTATCATGCCATTGCGCAGATTCAGTCGCTCAGGTAAAGAACGAATGTTTCAAGATGGACGAGACAGAAGCAAAGGGCAGCCAATTTGGTTGAGTGCGCGAATTCGGCAATTGCAGGCGATCTTTAAAGTTCGTTTTACGGGCAGACGGTACAATAGCTCTGAGGTGTTGAAACTATGAAAATTTTAATTGTCGAAGACGAGGTTCGCCTTGCGGAAGCGACGGCGGCAATGCTTCGTCAGAATGCATATACAGTCGATCTCGCTTTTGATGGCGAGACGGGAAGCGAGAAAGCCTCTTCCGGCATTTACGATCTGGTTATTCTCGATGTCATGCTTCCTAAACGCGACGGTTTCGAAATTCTTGAAGACATCCGCTCGCTTGCTCCCGAAACACGCGTGATCATGCTGACGGCGCGCGGCGAACTGCGCGACAAGCTGAATGGTCTGAAAAACGGTGCGGATGACTACATGACCAAACCGTTCCATATGGAGGAACTGCTTGCGCGTGTCGATATCCAGCTCAAGAAAAGCGCGGCGATGCAGTCCAACCGTCTGGAGTACGGCGATATTTATCTCGATGTAAAAGCGGGCATGCTCGTTTCGCGCAAAAACGGCGAAAGTCTGCCGATCGCAGGAAAAGAATATTCACTGCTGGAGTATTTCCTTTCCCATCCCGGTCAGATTCTGACCAGAGACCAGCTGTATTCCAAAGTCTGGGGCTGGGACAACAATATCGAATCGAACAACCTGGAAGCGTATCTGTCGTTTCTGCGCAAGAAACTGCGCCTGCTCGATTCCAATGTCGAAATTAAATCTGTGCGCGGCTTAGGCTACCGCATCGGTACAAAAGATGCGTGAGCTTCGCCGCAAGATGATGCTGACGCTGTTTGGACTTCTCAGCGTCATGGTCTGGGTCATTGTCGGCGTGTATGAGTCACAGACGTATATCGCCGTGCAGAATGGTCTGCATGATTCGATGGATCAGATTGCGGATCTGACAGCGGATATCTGGAACCCGGTCGGTCTTGGCCCGTTTGCGGCAGACAGTCAGACGCAGGGACGAGGCAAGATGGATGAAGACGAGATGGCGCTGCTCTACGAGAATCCGGTCTATCTGATCCTGTTTGATTCCGCCGGAGTCCCGGTCAAAGCGTATTCCTCGGGTGAAGCGGAGGAAAAAGACGCGGAAAAGATTGTACAGATCGCGACGGAAGTCGCTGCGGACACAGAGGTTGGCGAAATGCACATCGGCAGTCTGTATACCGACAAGTTCATCTGGAATCATCTCAGTCCGCATGCGGTTCTTCTTGTCGATACAACCGGTCTGCGTCATGAAGTGGTTACGCAGCAGCTTGTTTCGGCGCTGATCGGTTTGGGCTTTGAATGCCTGCTTTTTGTTGCCTGCAGAAAAGCGTCCGACTGGATGATCGGACCGATCGAAGAAACATTCGAAAAACAGAAACAGTTCATTGCGGACGCGTCGCACGAACTCAAAACGCCGGTTGCGGTTATTCTCGCCAATGCCGAAGCGATGGAAAAAGATCCCGATCCCAAATGGCTTGCCAATATCGAGGAAGAAGCGGCGCGCATGAACGGCCTGATTACCGATCTGCTGGATATGACGCGAAATGAACAGGCGGAATTCAATCCGGTGGAAGTGAATTTAAGCCGCCTGGTCGAAAAGCAGTGCCTGATTCAGGAAGCCGTGATGTTTGAACGCCAGATTGATTTGAGCGAAAACATTGAACCGGATCTCAAGGTGATGGGACAGGCGTCCATGCTTGAGCAGGTGATTGCGATTCTGCTCGATAATGCAGCGGCGCATTCGAGCGGAAAAATCATTGTCACAATGACGCATAAAGGCAAAGACGTGATTCTCGATGTAGCCAATACCGGCGTGCCGATTCCGCCCGAAGCGCGCGAGAAGATTTTCGAACGTTTCTATCGCGCGGATGAATCGCGAAACCGCAGTTCGGGACGCTATGGTCTTGGACTGGCGATTGCAAGAAGCATTGTTGTGCGCCATAAAGGGAAAATCGAAGCGCTCTGCGCAAATGGTCTGACGACTTTCCGGGTAACTCTGCGCGCCGCATAATGCTTCAAAGCGTTCTGTAAAAAGCGCATCGAAAAATCAATATCGAACACGATCTGCGCCCGAAGCCAGTGATTCCAATCCGGCTTTGGGCGTTTTGCGCTATCGTGAGACATCGTTTGATGGTCTGATCGAAAATCTGATGCTTGCGCGCATGCCGGTTTCAGCTCACAATCAAGCATACGAAAACGGCAGAAAGATGTTTCTGCCGGAGCTATCAAAGAGGAGGCTGCGTATGGCAACAACTAAATCATCAGCTTTTTCACACTCGGCATCACGATCTGCCGCATTGCAGCTTCAAAAACGCATTCCGATCACAGGACTTTCGGGGCAGCAGGCACAGATCGTGCGCGAACTCATTCATGAGGTGTATACCGACCTGATTCGAGTGAAAGCCAGTCCGGAAGGATTTCTTAGCGTAAAAAAAACATGCGCCTTTCGCGGGCTGTCGCCAGGACGATACGGCGCAGTGCGATGAGATATTCGTCTGATTTTAGCAAGTATGATCTCGAGCTGGGCAAACTGTTTTTTATCAAAGAAGACCGCATGCTCTGGAGAGATGTGATCGCGCATGAAATGGTGCATACCATCGAGGGCTGCTTCAATCATTCCGATTTGTTCTGCATGTATCTCGACAAGCTTGAAAGACTTGGCAAAGGGTATAATCTGTCAACCCGGCTCGACTTTACCGATTACGGGATTTCTGAAGAAGAGCTGCCGGGGCATGGCGAGCAGTCTTACAAATACATGCTCGAGTGCGTCGAATGCGGGTGTCAGTACAAGAGAAAGCGCATGAGCAAAATTATCGAAAACCCTGATCTTGCCAGATGCGGAGTCTGCGGCGGAAAGCTTGTTCGCGTGCGCTGAGCTGCGCAACAAGCAAAACGCGCATGCAGCAAGGGTTATGAATGCCATACGGATGGGTTATCCGTTTTGGCGCATATGAAGTAGAATGAAAGCTGAGCGCGGATGGACGGCTTCTGTCCATCCGCATACAGACGAAACGAGATATTGACGATGAAACAGAACGGAAAACAGAAAACATCAAAAAATGCTGCTACCAGGCATGCGATCGCAGCAAAAACAAACAGCAGCACGCAGACTCAGCCGGACAAGTGGTCCAAAGCGCGCGGACGCAACAATCCGCTCAATCCTTTTTTAAGCCGGACATGGCTGGTGATCGGAGCGCTTGAGATTGTGTTCATGGCGCTTTGCGCAAGAGTGGGCTGGTATACAATCGCCAACATTGCTGTGGTCGGCACCGCTAT
>CAOKFJ010000241.1 GCA_948467695.1 uncultured Allobaculum sp.
AGTTTTCAAATCCGATTTCCGCTTTTTTGGACCATTTTTAAATTACGAAAAACACTCCATAAAAGTGGATTTTGACGGATCAAAAGTGGATATTGTTCAGCTCGTTGAAGATTCGAGCGTAACATTTTCTGCGAAAACATTGCTTCACATCTCTCATCTGCGTGAGCACTTGGGACAAGGAGAAATATTCGGAAAGAAAGAGATTATGGAAATTATTGGCTTGAAGAGTTCCGGTGCTTCTAAATTGCTATCTAAACTTATGCAGGCAGGAATTATTGAACGAACAAAAGGGTATGGAAAAGGCAGATACAGATTTTCGACAAATAATGGTGAATAAACAAAACGTGCAGACCGGTGAGAATGGTCTGCACGTTTGTGTATAGGGAAATTTGAAAAGTTCTTAACGGATCTTTTTGCAGTTGCGCTCAACGAAATCGCGCGCGAGCGTTTTTGGTCCGGAGACGCGAAAACGGATGATGTAGGATGTCGGCGTGCGCTTGATGACTTCGCCTGTGCCGATTGTCGGATGCATGATCCATGTGCCGACCGGAAAGGAAGTCACACGTTCGGGAGTGCGCATGGCATCGAGAGTGATCGGCGCTTCAGCTTTTTGCGCCTGGTCTTTGATGTGGCTGATGTCAAAGCTCATCATCATGTCTTTAAACGTGTTGAAGTCTTTTGCCTGTTTGAGCAGGTTCTGCCTGGCAAGAGAATGGAAGATGGCGCAGGACTGGGCTGGCGTGTTGCTTTCATGTTCCCAGTCAAAGTCGATATCGCAGAAAGCGTCCGTGTTTTTGACAAGGGTCGCGCTGCCGGGATTGTCCATGAGCGCCATGATGTACAGCCAGTGAAAGTACAGATAATCCGGTTCGCACGGATACTGTTTGCCTTCCAGGGAATAATGAACGATTTTGCCGGAGTCTTTCAGACGGGGATCGCTTTTCGCTTCTTTGAGCGGAGTTCCAAGCAGATCGACATACGGTCCGCCGTTTTTAAACGTTTTTGAGGCGAGTTCGATGGTCGAGACGCAGAACGCTTTGCGCAAAGTGGCTAGACGCAGGCTCAGATTTTCTCTGGCGAGTTTCTGTCCGCTTTCGCTAGGAGAGTGTATCGAAACATCAAGAATACTTTGTTCGGGATGAAGAGCCTGCCACGCATCGCATACCGTCTGTGCGCGTTTTGACTTTCGCGTCTCCGGCGCAAATTCGCAGGAGATTTCCTTGCGCTTGAAAAAGGGACGGGTCGCTTTGGGCAGGTACACAGATCGTTTAGTCATAGTCGTATTGTATATCGCAAATCAGGATTTTTCCTGAATCAGCCATAGAGAGCCACAAAGAAGAAAGAGGCGGATAAACCGCTTGTGCGCAGTTTGAGCATGGCATGATGAGGATTAGTCCCAGTCGGGATAGCCGAAGCCATCCCAGGGTTCCACTTCATTTTCTTTTTCGCGGCGCGCAAGCTTCTGGCTGAGCGGAATATATCGTTCTTCGAGAAGATCGCGGAAATACCGGTACAGTCTTTCGTCATCCATGATGCGGTTGAGCGCGTCATAAATGCTTCCAAACGTGTAGAGACTGTCGGCAAGAGCGTTGAGCAGATCGAACAGATCACAAAGGAGGTGTTCACCGCGCTCCATCAAAGCCGGATCATCGAGGGTACTGATCAGATTGAGCATGACGACGACAAGATTGGTCATCGCCGCGTGATCATGGGGATATTTTCTTAAGTAGGTGAGATAGCGCGCGCTTGAAAGATCGTACAGTCTGCAGGCATCGAGATAATAGCGCTCATTGCGCGCGATGGTGCCAAGCTCGTTGTAAATCGAGGCGATGGAAAACAGGAAGAATTTCGGGTCTTTGAAACTGCATGCATTAAAGGCACGCAAAGCGTGTTCATACAGATCGCGCTGGGAAATATCCGCGTAGGGATCGCTCCAGCTTTCTTCTTCAACAACCTGTTCGCTGTAGCAGTACGCGGCATAGTAGGCGATGCGCCCGAGATATTCCTGAGAAGAAACCGGCGACTGTTCAAGAAAGCGGCGCTGCAGACTCCATGCGTGAATGAGATGACGGAAGGCATCCGGATCAGAGGGATTGCAGTAGAGAATGCTCAGCCCGCGAATGTATTCGATGCGGCTTTTCCAGTACAGATCAGCTGGTGCTTCTGTTTTCGCCAGCCACTTTTCGGCTTCGAGCAGATAGCGCTCCATGCGGGAAAGCGTTCTGTCTTCATCGATCAAATTGCCTTTTGCGTATCGATTGCTGTTATCGCTGTCTTCGTATTCCTCTCCATCATCGTCCCAGTCGGCGCAATAGTTTGCGGCAGAGAGATAGATTTCCAGCGCGCATCCAGCCAGATCCACAATCTGTTTATCGGCGAGTGGTCTGATCAGCTTGATGGCCTTGTTGTATAGATGCAGGACGCCGTCTTCGTATGGGGCGTCAATTTCTTCGCCTTCATACACGTCTGCCATGTTGTTGTAGAGAAGCGCTTTTTTGATGCGGTTTCGCGTGGAATGGCGATCGTGCGAGGCATCGATGCGCCGCAGAGCTTCTTCATATCCTTCGATGGCTTCCCACGACATGCCCTGAATGGAGAGCAGATCGGCGCGAAGCGTCCACGCTTCGATTTTCAGCGCTTCAAGTTTGGGTGATTCGGGAAGCTCACAAATGGCAATCGTGTTGGCAAGCGCGCCATCGATATCGCCAAATTCAAAAAGCATCCACGCTTCGCTCAAATTCAAAAACGAAACAACAGGCGACAGAACTCCTGCAGCCGGTGAATCGCTGTTTTCATTTAGAAGCATTCGCGCTTTATGGACTGCTTGCGAAGCGAGGTCGAGCTGACCGGTCTGCGTGTATTGCCGGCATAGGCGTATATAGACTTGAGCGGCGTACAAAGAAGTAGGTGCGATGTCCAGACATTTTTCGTAAGCGGCGATCGCTTCTTTCCAGTGCTGCATGCCGCTATGGCATACACCGATCTGAAACCAGTCATAAGGCCGGCGCTCTTTTTCATCGAGTTCAAGCAGCGCTTCGCATGCGCTTTTATAGTTGAGAGAGCGCATGCGCTTGGCGATCATTCGCACAAAAGAACCATTTCGTTTATTGTGAGGTCTGTTTTTCTGTTCAGGCGTTTCGGGTGTTTTTTCGTATGCGCTCGCAGGCTCGTTGTTTGTGGTATTGAGCCGTTCTGCACTCTTTTTCCTGTTGTTATTCATCATGTACAAGAATACGCATTTGTGTCATTTATGCCAAACAGAAAAGATTAATCGAGATCACGCGCGATGGAGAAAAGAAAACCTGCCGCGCTGAATGATGCGGGCAGGTCAATAGGATTCATTCTGGATTCTGGTCTTCGCTTAGTCGGCAAGAAGGGCTTCTGCGGCAGCGGCTTCTTCTTCAGGTGTCATTTCCGGAAGTGTCTGTCCCTGCGGACCCGGTCTATAGAAGATGACATCAACCGGATTGGACATCTGCGCATTGAGCATCTGGACGCGGGCGAAATCTTCGCCGGCATAGTAGCCGGAGGCGAACTTGTTGTTGAAGTAGTTGTAGCAAAGCACGCCTAGATCGGCGATGACATCCTGTCCTTCA
>CAOKFJ010000242.1 GCA_948467695.1 uncultured Allobaculum sp.
AAATCAAAGCATGGATGAAGGATCGCACAAGCACCTTCCAGAAAATCATGACGTACTATCGCTGCGCGCTGATGGAAATCGAAACCAAGTTCAACGTGCTGGACGCGGAGTATTCGCTGCAGTATGACCGCAATCCGGTCTCGAGTATTCATACGCGCCTGAAATCGCCGGAAAGCATTCTGGAAAAGCTCAATCGACGCGGACTTCCGGTATCGCTCGAATCGATCGAGCAGAACCTCAATGATGTCGCGGGCGTTCGCGTGATCTGCGCTTTCCCCGAAGACGTGTACACGCTTGCGCAGGTTCTTCTTTCACAGGACGACATTACGCTGGTGGAATGGAAGGACTACATCAAAAAACCGAAACCAAGCGGCTACCGCAGTCTGCATCTGATCGTGAGCGTGCCGATTTTCCTTGCAAACCAGAAGAAACCGATGAATGTCGAAATTCAGCTGCGCACAATCGCGATGGACTGCTGGGCGTCTTTGGAGCATCAGCTGCGCTACAAGAAGGAACGCAGCTTCACCGATCAGATGAACGAGGATCTCAAACTGTGCGCCAAATTGAGCGCTGAACTTGATCTTCGCATGGACGCGCTGCGTCAGTCGGCTGTCGGCGAGCAGTATGTGCCTTATGAAAGCGTGCTGGAAAAACAGATTGCGTTTGAAGCGCAGGAAAACGAGAAATAAAAACAGAGATGGAAGCTTTCCATACGCTTTTCTCTGTGCAATGGCTACGATAAACCTTACGCCATCGCTGTCATCATTTGTTTGAAGAAAAGCGAACGCCGGTCAGAGAAAAGATCTGATCGGCGTATTGTTTATGAATAGGGAGTTATTGATGCCCTGGAAAGGAAGTCGTTCATCTCTTCAGGCCTGTAGGAGGGGGCTCTAGTAGAATTTTTCCATACAGGATACTGAATATTTGAAAGCGGAAAGATGGCATAGAGGAGATGGCTTTTGAGCGGTATTGATGACCATCTTTCGCTTTCGAACAGTCATCGCAAATGGAAAATGGAGATTTCTATGAAGAGAAACGCTGCTGCAGCAACAATTTGCGCGTGGATGGCGGTTTTTGCGACTGCGCCATATGCGTATGCGAGAGAAAACGAAAAGACAGTCAGTTATGAAGATGCGTCTGAGCAGACATATGTGCAGTATGAAGGATGGATTGGAAATGCAAGATGGAGCATAGACTCTGCAGGGGTGCTCACGATCGGACAGGGCGAGATCAACAACACGGAGCCGATGATGAACTGGCCATGGAGCGCTTATGCAGAGTCAATTCGGCGCGTTGACGGTACAGCTGCCTTCAAAGCTTCCGGCTTTATGGATGGGGCTTTTTACAACTGTGCGAATATGGAGAGCGCCGATTTTTCCGGGTGGGATACATCAGGGGCGGTATCGATGAACGGCATGTTCACGTCCTGCGAATCTCTTGTTTCGCTCGATCTGTCGATGTGGAATACATCGAATGTTCATGATATGAGCGGGATGTTCGCCAATGACCCAGACCTTGAGTCGCTCAATCTTGCCGGATGGGATCTAGGGGTATGCCAGTCGCTGAACAGCACCTTTTACAACTGCCCGAAACTGACAAGTCTGGATGTGAGAGGATGGGATACTTCAAAAATATCCCGCATGTACGACGTGTTTTTCTGGAGCGATGCGCTTTGCAAGGTGCGCTATTGCCAAAGCGCATTAACACTGATTGCGCAACTTCCCGAGACAGAATGGTATCAGAACGATAACGGTCCATTTCTGACAAGCGAAATCCCTGCGCTTGAAACGGGAGAGGGTGCGCTTCTAGTCAAAGCAAGCGCAAAGACAAAGATTGATGGAGCGGTCATTACCGGAATCGGGAAAACGTATATCGAAACAGGAAATGCGATTGAGCCAATACCTGTTGTTACACTCGATGGCAATGTCCTTCAACCGGACAGAGATTATGTTCTGACTTACGACGACAATATTCTTCCTGGCAGTGCGCGTGTGCGCATTCGCGGCATCGGCGAGTATGCAGGAGAGATCGAGGCGTTTTTTGAGATTGTCAAAAAACCTGAATCACCTAAAAAGTCGCTTGCACAAGCTCAAATAAGCGGTATGGATGTATCGTATGCCTTTACCGGAAAAGCCATAAAACCAGAGGTGCGTGTAACGATAGGAGAGAAGAGACTTGTTCAGGATCGCGACTACACGATCGCATATAGTCAGAATGTTCAGCCGGGAACTGCCCTCATCACCATCTCCGGTATAGGAAACTATACAGGCGTGCGGACAATCACTTTTCAGATCAGCGAACCGGAAGATAAAGTAGAAACGATTGATATGCATCGTCTGTACAATCCTCATTCGAGCGAGCATTTCTATACAGGAAGCATGAAAGAAAAGGACTATCTGGTCAGCTTGGGCTGGAAATACGAAGGTAGAGGATGGATCGCGCCTGAAATTTCTCAAACGCCAGTCTTCCGTCTGTACAACCGAAATGCGGGGGACCATCATTACACCATGAATTCGCGAGAGAGAGATGCGCTGATCAAGCTTGGCTGGACGTACGAGGACATCGGCTGGTACAGCGATGATGATCAGGGCACGCCGCTGTATCGTCAGTACAACCCCAATGCCAAAGCGGGAAGTCATAACTACACGATCAGTAAAATGGAGAATGATTTTCTTGTCAGTGCCGGCTGGAAAGCTGAAGGCATCAGCTGGTACGGCGTGAAGAAATAGCGAGGAACCTGAGAGAAAAGCCCGTAATGGAGACAAAACCTGGGGAATAGAGACTTGAATGTTCAAGTCCTGCCAAATCGTGAAATACAAAAAACGAGCCTGATAGACATATTCAAATGCGATGTGTCTCTTGGGCTCGTTTGATTTTTTGAGAATTAATGCTTTTTAAGCGCGGCGAACGCCTGATCGTTGACGGAAAGCACGGCGTTTTCCAGTTCTCTGGCGGAAATGCGCTGGGCGCCATGCGAGAGAACGGAGTTCTGGATCAGCGCGTCGCTGGTCGCGGCGATGCAGCGGAATTTTCCTTTGAGGTCCGATACTTTCTTTTCAATAAACGAATCGGCATTCATGCCGGTCGGTGTGTACACAATCGAAGCGGAACCGTTCTTCGAACTTGTTCCGGGGTTGTCCTTGCGGCGGTTTCCATCGAAGACAACCATCAGCGAATAGCCTTTGAAGCCCTGATAGTTGATGAGCATCGAGATAAGCTCTTCTCTAGCCGCAAACAGAGACTGATTTCTGGCTTCCTGCAGTGAAGCCCATGAGTAGATCATGTTGTAGCCATCGACAATCAGAAGCGTCGGTAGATGGGAGAATGTCGCGACCTGAGTCGGTTCGAGCGAAAGATCCGTGCGTTTCTTTCGTGTCGAAGCGGCTTTTTTCGCGTTGGTGTTTGCGCCGCCTGCCGCGTGGAATACGCGGTTGAGTTCTTCCTGCGAGACTTTTCCCGAATTGACGCTGACGGAGACAACTGTCTGACGATCATCAACGGGCGGAATGTGCAGATGCTCTTCGACTTCGTCCCATTCCACATAATGACCGGCGCCCTGCGCGCAGAAGACGGAACCGGAAGGATGGAAACGGTC
>CAOKFJ010000243.1 GCA_948467695.1 uncultured Allobaculum sp.
TCGAGTTACTCCTATGGAGCAAGACGAAGACAACGGCGAAAACACAACAATTTGTAACAATTGAACTTGAATGATCCGTACGAAAGGTTTACGGTAATGAGCGCAGAGAACTGTTCTCCATAAAGACTTTCTCTCTGCATCCATTTTATTCAGGAAAATTCCTGCTGCTAATACTGTTGAGGTAAACGAGATGCGCAGATATATCCGAAACGATCAGCTGATCTATGCTCTTCACCAGATCACGGACAACCGTGATGCAAGACTGGTGGAGATTTATCGTGAAGTGATCTTGTACCGGACCGCAAAACACTCGAAACAATGTGCGACAGCCGCACGCATGCTCGCATGTCCGCGACTGCTCGTTCTGTCGCTGACCAATGTTCTGACGCTGATGATCTCGGGATTCATCCTGCATGATGTTCTGTCCCCGACCCTGCCCGGAACAATCAGTTTTCTGCTTCAATTTGGAATCACGGCTTTCGCGCTGTTTGAAGGCGCAAGGCTGTTCCGCTTTCTCTCGCGCATGAGAGAGTCGATGCCCTATCTGATCATCGACGAGCTTTTTGCCCAAAGAATTCTGATCCTGCAGAAAACGCATAACTCCAGAAGGATGAAAGCTGCCAAATAGGCAGCTTTTTCTTTACCTCAATCTTTAGGTGAAAGCCATGCCATACGCAGATGCTTAACGGCACCTTTATGGAAAATTGCCTATACTGAATATCAGATGCAGACTATTCACATTTCCATATCCATTTTTCTGGAAATTTTCACTGGATTATTACGGAAAAGTAGAGAGAAATGTGTTTATGCATAAAGAATCGCCGCTCCCTGCAGATCATTCTCATCGCATATCGCAGTGCAGATGACTTGCCCGTCCCCCGTCTTTATCCTGCATACTCGTATTTATATGTTTCCCGTTTTACCTTGTACGATGGCACTACCGTTGCATATCCCAATACGGCTATATCTGCCGCACGGAAAGGTGGTGATCTCATGCATCCATATACCAGACAGACTCCCCCGGACTCGCCAGGTCATGTCCATGTTTCTGTCTATCTGAATTCCGATCCGCAAAGCAGCACGGCAGTTGATGCCGCCAGACGACTGGCAGCCGAGCAGAATGCGGAATTCACCGCCATTTACATTGAAACGCCCTATTCCCGAACCGCCAGCGAAAAAGACCGCACGGTTCTGCATGACGCCATTCGCTACGCGACCAGCGCCGGCGCCAAAATTGAAATTCTCTCCGGAACCGATCCGCTGTATCTGATTACGGAGTACTGCAAAGCCAAACGTGTTGACCAGCTTGTACTCACACGTCCGCTCGCCTCGCC
This sequence comes from uncultured Allobaculum sp., assembly GCA_948467695.1. Lineage (GTDB taxonomy): Bacteria > Bacillota_I > Bacilli_A > Erysipelotrichales > Erysipelotrichaceae > Allobaculum. Next base: position 1,335 of record CAOKFJ010000243.1, read on the forward strand.
AGGTCCAAGACGTTTTCGAAAGCCGCTCGCGGTCAAACTGATGAACCGTCTTCCCGACGTCCATCTGATCACCGTTCCCGGTGAAAACAAAATGGGCACGCCGCGCTTCTCCTATGAAAAGCTCACCGCCAACGAGGTGCTTCAGCAGAGCGCGCTGATCATCCTTGTGGTAACGCTTATCACCATGGTTGCCTTCATCATCGATGCAACCGGCGCGGATGAAGCCGTGCTCGCTCCGCTCTACTTGCTTGGCGTGCTGATCTGCTCTGTATTCTCGAGCAAATGGATATGGCCTCCAGTCTCCGCAACCGTTTCGGTGCTGACCTTTGACTTCCTGTTTGCGACACCGCGCATGAATTTTGGCTTCAACCAGCAGGAACTCGCGCTCGTCTTCGCGCTGACGTTTATCACCTCGATCATCGCCGGCGCCATGGCGATGCGTCTGCATCAGGAGTCGCAGCAGGCGCAGCAGTCTTCGTGGCGCACACAGGTTCTGCTTGAAGCCACACATCTGCTGCAGGAAACAAAAGAACCTGCAAAAATTGTTCCCGCGATCTGCTCGAAGATCGCCACAACCATGCACCGCGATGTTCTTTTCTATCCATACGATGGCATCAATACCGACACGCCGCATCTTCACCCGGCGCACTCGATGTACCCGATCACGCCGCCCGAAGAGGATATCGAACGAAAAGCGCTCTGCTACGCCGCGGAAAACAACACAACCGCCGGCACGCATACCGAACACTTCCCGGAAGCATCCTATCTGTATATGCCCTGGAGACTGAATCACGACGTTATCGGCGTTCTCGCGCTTGATGCGCACGATTCAAGCGTTGGCAGCTATGAATACATGATTCTCGATTCGATCATTCACGAAAGCGAAGTGAGCCTTGAAAGCCGCCTGCAGGCCAAAGAGTTTGAACGCGTTCAGCGTGAAGCGGAATCCAACCGTCTGCGCTCGAACATTCTCAAAGGCATCTCGCATGATCTGCGCACACCGCTGACTTCGATCATCGGCAATGTCACTGCCGCTGAAGAAGGCAACAGTTTCCTCAACAAAGAGGATATGGGCGCGATTTGGCGTTCAATCAAATCCGATTCGCAGCTTCTCTCAAGCATGGTCGAAAACCTGCTGACCGCCGCGCGTCTGGACAACGGCACCATGCCGATCCACACCCAGCTTGAAGTGCTCAGCGAAGTCATCGACGCCGGTCTCAACTATCCCAAGCTCTCCAACGAAACGCATCCGCTCGAGATCGATATCGACAGCGAGATGCTTCTCGTCAATGCCGACCACAACCTGATTTCACAGGTAGTCACCAACATGATCCTCAACGCCATTCATCACACACCCGACGGCACGCCTGTTTCCATTCGCGCCTTTGAACAGGACAACATGGCGGTCGTGGAAGTGGCAGATGAAGGCAACGGCATCAGCGATGAAGAAAAAGACGCGATCTTCGATCTGTTCTACACCGGAAAGAAGCAGAACGTCGACTCCGACCATTATCTCGGTCTTGGTCTGTTCTTATGCAAAGCCATCATCGATGCCCATGGCGGAACGATCTCCGTTCGCGACAATACCCCTAAAGGATCGATCTTCTCCTTTACCCTTCCTCTCTACGACCTGAGCGGCCTCTCGCAGGACTTCGACGAAGCGTAAAGACAGCAGAATTCTGACAAGTTTCAGTCGCCGCTCATTCAATACGGCGGCTTTTTTGTCGCATATCCGCCTCTTCTGAAAATGCGTATAGCCAAAATTGTCCATATTTTTCATCAAATATGCCGATAAAACAAATCGCATATACATTCTTATGTCCCATTACGTGCAAATTTAACCGGATAATAAAATCTGATATACTGATGAAGATATAAATCCCTGTTTTTTCAAGGACCTTAACCGGGTTTTTCCCGTAGAAAGAGATGAAACCTGTATGAATACCACAACCGTTCTGATTGTCGAAGACGACAATTCCATTCGAAATCTGATTGGGACCGCCTTAAAGTCTCATAACTACAAATTCCTGATGGCGCCGGACGGAAAGTCTGCCATTCTCGAAGCGTCGACCCACAATCCCGACGTCATTTTCCTTGATCTCGGTCTGCCGGATATGGACGGCGTTGAGATCATCAAAAAAGTCCGTACATGGTCCAATGTTCCTATCATTGTCATTTCCGCCCGTACCGAAGACGACGACAAACTTGCCGCTCTTGATGCCGGTGCTGACGATT
>CAOKFJ010000244.1 GCA_948467695.1 uncultured Allobaculum sp.
AGTTCATCGATCTGGTGCGCGAGTTTGGCTTTTGCTTTGCTGAGCGTATCGCCGCTTGCCGCTCCGTTTCCAACATAGCGTGAATAGACAAGCTTCTGTTCTTCGCGGTTTGCGCCTTCGTTTTTCGCTCCGCCCCAGCGGATGTGTTCTTCAAACTGATGGGTAAAATTGCGGATGCCTTTCGTTTCGTCAAAACCGCCTTCGACTTCCCGACCGCCGATAAACAGCCAGGTGTTTCCCGTTTCGCAGGTAAACATGCCGTTACGGATAATGGGGAATCCGGTTTCTTTGGACAGTTCTTTTGCCTGATCGAGTGTCAGCACTTCGGAACTGAGGCAGAATTCATCGATTTCGCCGATAAATCCATTGTTGACAGTATCGCCGGTTCTCACACCGCCGATCTGAAGAGAGTCCGCATTCTCAAACAGACTGAACCATCCATTTTTCGAAGCGTCGTTAAACTGCATAGCCTGCTGACCATCCAGCGCGGCAGTCAGTGTATTGCCGGCATCGGGATTCTGGAAGAAAACAAGCGTATGCCAGTTGTCGTCATACAGTCCGCTAAGACCGCTTGCTTTATAGCCGTTGCCGAGGTTGCCGCGTACTTTTCCATTGTCGATCGACCAGGCGACCATACCATTCGCGCCATAAGGATCAAGCGAACTGCTTGAGCTGTCAAAAAGCGTTACAAGAGATTTCACACCGCTCTGGTTTCTCGAAGCTTTAAAACGGATCATACCCGAACCCTTAGTCATCGATTTAACTGCATCGATATCTTGGGCAAGATCGATCACTCGATTTCCATCAAAAGCTCGATCATCTTCGGCAAGTTTCTGACTGACTTCACCACCAGCGATAAATCCGGCGCGGCCTGTTTTCACTTCGAGAGCTGTTTTTGAAACTTCGCTCTCGCCCTGTGCGCGAAGTTTGTAGTAGTAGGTTTTCTCTGCAGATACAGATGGATCTTCTACACTTGCTCCACTCAGAGAAGCGACTTTTGCATATGTTCCCTCTTCTTCTTCGCTGCGAAGAACCTCGTATACATTGAGATCATCGTCTGCCCGATCGATCGATAAAGTAACGCGGGCATACCCTGGAGCCGCTTTTAATTCAGGAAGAACGATCGGCTCGGCAGGGTGTTGTTTTTTGTTCAGTGCCGAAAGCACGAGTTCGGGATTCGCTTTTTCCACGATAACTTTTTCTCCTGGTGCATAGTGATTTCCATCCGCATCCTTCCAGTACACAAAAGGATTGTCTTCTTTTACGGGAACATCCATCGGAAGGGTGAAGACGAGCGCCTGCGCCTGCGATGTTTTCAAAATATTCGCAGCCTCAAACGTTCCGTTCTTCGGATTAAAACGAACCGCGAATTCTGTCTCGCTCTGTTCGGTGCCTGTCAGCGCGGCAATATCGTCTGTGGAAGTCAGCTCATCCGACACGGCAATCCAGTCGATTTTTCCCTCGAAATAGTTGGAAGCAGGCGCCGTGCCATTCATCCATCCGCCGATGGTGAACTGATCCAGTCCTTCAACACTGTTGAAGAGCGCTTCGCTCTTATTAGAAAAATACTGCGACGTGCCGTTGAACGCCTGGAATACACGATTGTTCTGTTTCGCGAAACCAAAAGCATATACATAGGTGCGGTCTGCAGGAACATCAGCATTGTCGGGGGATGTGTATGCCACGTTTCCTCCCGCTTTAGGTGCCCAGTTCAGTGTCGGCAGGTACTTTCCGTTTTTATGCGACAGCTGCGCATACATGCGGTTGTTCGCCCCGGCAGCATCAGAAGATGGTTTTGCCATAAACATCATCTGCGTATGCGTAACGCCTGCTTTTGGTGTCGCTTTGATCAGCACCTGACCATGCGAGAGATCTTGGAAACTGGAGAGTTCTTCGTCATTGAGCGTCACCATCGTGCTGTTGTTGAAGTCGACATCCGACAGATCTTTGTAGAATCTCGCGTTTGCGATGGAGTCGATACCTGCAGCTGTATCGTTGTGCTGAATATCCGATGCATAGACATTGGACGCGTCACTCGCTTTGATCTGATAGAAATAGATCTTGTCTTTGACACTGTTTGTATCGGTATACGAAGCTGTATCGCCATTACGCACAGCTGTACCGATTTTTGTCAGCCTGTCGGCTTTCGAACCGCGGTACACGTCGAATACCACTGCCTCTCCGGCGCCCTCCGGAATGGCAAACGAAATTTCGATTTTCGACAGCGACGGCTTGATACTGAAATCTGTGATTTTCACATCATTCTTCGCTTCTCTTTCGCCCTGCGCCAGAACTGGCAGGACACTCTGCAGTCCCGGTGCCGTTACCGACATCGAAAGAGCAATTGCCAGAAGAGAAGCCCTTTTGAACATAGTTGTTCTTTTCATATAATCCTTTCCTCTTTTTTCTCTAAAAGACAGTAAATCAGTTTCAGTATAGCAATCCTGTATAAGCGCATACATTCGATGGTCAAAACGTGTCAATAGATTTTTAAAACACGCCAATACGTTTACTTTAAATCTCATTACAGAACATATTCCATCTCTTTTTGAAACTATTTATTTATCCATCCACCGATCAGAACTATGCTTGCAGCTACTCTGCATCTTGTCATGGAGAGAGGCGTTTTTTTACTTTTCAATGCTTCTGAATCTCCTACCGCAAAGTTTAGTAATTTCTTTTTCCTGCTCAAACTTCACGGTTTGTTTTCATTCAGAAACCAAACAGCAATAATAGAGGCAAAGCACTATTAGCAATATATGGAGGATAGTCATGCTCATTCAGTTTTCCGTCAAAAACTATAAATCGTTCGCACAGCGCGTCACGCTGTCTCCCGTCAGCAGGGATGGATCGGGAATCGAATTTTTATCCACTCTCTACAGTGATGATCAAAACATCGGTCCCCTTCAGCCGATCAACGTCATCAGCGGATCGTATAAGGGAAGAAAAGACCTTATCGAAGCGATCAGCACTTTGCGACATATCGTGATTGGCAATATCGAGCAGATGCGAGGCGAACCATTTCCCGTTCAATCCCATGCAGGCATGCCCAAAGGATCACCGACAGAATTCGACATTCACTTTCTCTACGGAACGATCCATTATGAATACGCCGTAACTCTGAACCAGTCAGTCATTTTTGAAGAAGCGCTCTATAAACATACAGGACAGAAAACGGTGCGTATTTTTGAACGGCACAGAAACCAGGATACCGGTGAAATTGAAGTGCGGGCTGCTTCCAAATGGAGAAAACGCTTTGAAGAGAGTATTGAGCGCTTGAATGAGAAAATCCTGCTCCTTTTCATGATCTTCTGCATCGAACCTTTTCAGCCAGTCCGCAATACGATGGACTGGTTCAAAAATGAACTGATTGTCTTCAACGAGGAGTTCTCTGATATTTCGAAGCTGATGAAACGTAATGTTAAACGAAACGGCAGCGATGCGATTGTCCATACGCTCATGAATCTTTCACCTGATCTTCTCGAGACAATTCCAGAAGATTCTGAAG
>CAOKFJ010000245.1 GCA_948467695.1 uncultured Allobaculum sp.
GCGAGCGAACGGGCGATACCGATACGCTGACGCTGTCCGCCGGAGAACTGATGCGGGAAGCGGTAGCAGTAGTAGCTGGGCAGACCGCATTTTTCCATCAGGTCTTTGACATATGCTTCAAGTTCCGGACCGCGTTTAAATTTGCCATGAGCAATCAGCGGTTCGGCAAGAATATTGAAGACGTTCATGCGCGGGTTGAGCGAGGAATACGGATCCTGGAAAATGAACTGCATTTCTTCGCGCAGCTTGCGCATTTCTTTTTTCGAAAGCTTGGAAATATCCTGGCCTTTGAAGATGATCTCGCCATCTGTCGGTTCATACAGACGGATGATGGTGCGTCCGAGTGTGGATTTTCCGCATCCGGATTCGCCTACAAGACCAAGGGTTTCGCCTTCGTAAAGGTCGAGGGAGATCCCGTCAACCGCGCGAACGCACGGTTTCTTCGGATCAAGTTTTCCCTTTCCAAGAGGAAAGTATTTTTTGACGTTTTTAACTTCAAGAATTTTTTCCGGCATGATTACATCTCCGTTGTCTCGAATTCATCTTCATTAAGGTCGCCCTGTCCATCATAGAGGAAGCAGGCAACGGTATGTCCGTCTCCGAGATCTTTTACAGGGGGCTGCGCATGCAGGCAGCGTTCCTGACAGCGTGTGCAGCGATCGGCAAAGTAGCAGCCTTTGGGCAGATATACCGGGTTCGGTACGGTGCCCTCGATGACATTCAGACGATCTCCCGACTGTGCAAGAGAAGGCATCGAGCTCATCAGACCGATGGTGTACGGATGTTTCGGGTTTGTGAAAAGTTCTTTAACACTGGCGCTTTCCACAACTTTTCCGGCGTACATTACGTTAACCCAGTCGGCAACCTGCGCTACAACACCGAGGTCATGCGTGATCAGCATGATCGATGTGCCGGTTTCTTCTTTCAGCTGATTCATCAGCATCAGAATCTGCGCCTGAATGGTTACGTCAAGCGCTGTTGTCGGTTCATCGGCAATGAGCAGTTTGGGGTTGCAGGAGAGCGCCATGGCAATCATGACACGCTGGCACATACCGCCGGACAGCTGGAACGGATAGTTGTCGATGACCTGTTCAGGACGGGAGATACCGACTTTGCCAAGAAGTTCGATGGCGCGTTTGCGGCATTCTTCCGGAGTTGCATTTTCGTGAATGCGAATGTTTTCTTCGATCTGATCGCCAACGGTGTATACCGGGTTGAGCGCGGTCATCGGTTCCTGGAAGATCATGGAGATCTCGTTGCCTCGAACTTCGCGCAGTTCGGCATCGCTGGCTTTGGACAGATCGATGTTGTAGTCGTTGCCGGTGTAGAGAACTTTCGACTCCGGCATGATTTCGCCCGGTTCGGCAACGAGTCCGAGAATCGACATCGCCGTAACGGATTTGCCGCATCCGGATTCGCCTACGATCGCAAGCGTTTCTTTTTCGTACATTTTGAAGTGGTTTCCATCAACCGCTTTGGAATCCCCTTTTTTCGTGTGGAAATACACGCGGAGGTCTTCCACGTCGAGAATAAGTTTTCTATCTGTGCTCATGTCAACCTCCTGTTACTGAATCTCTTTCGGGTCAAATGCATCACGCAGACCTTCACCGACCAGGTTGATGGATACAACGGTCAGAAGGCACATGATACCGGCGGGAACCCACTGCCACCAGTAGTTCTGGAACGCGTAGGCGTTCTGTCCAAGGTTCATCAAAGAACCCCATGAGGGCTGCGGCGGCTGAATACCCATACCTAAGTAGGACAGACCGGCTTCGGTCAGGATAGCGCCGGCCATCTGAAGGGTGGCGTTAACGATGACAAGCGAAATAACGTTTGGCATCAGGTGTTTTACGATTTTGGACGCATCGGAGAAACCGAGCGCTTCGCACGCCTGCATGAATTCCTGTTCACGCAGAGTGAGGATCTGACCGCGTACAAGACGAGCCAGGCCAGGCCATGAGAGAATACCGATCAGCATGGCAACGGTATACATTTTCTGCTGCTGGGGCACCCACATCATCGTCGCGGCAACAGCAACGATCATCGGTGTAAAGGGCAGCGAGTAGACGATTTCGGCAAAACGCATGAGCAGGTTGTCCACCCATCCGCCATAGTAGCCGGCGATACCGCCGATCAGGCAGCCAAACAGCACGGTCAGAATCGCGGCAAGCACACCGACCATGATGGAAATGCGTCCGCCAAGGAACAGACGATACAGGCAGTCGCGTCCCTGAGCGTCGGTGCCAAGCAGATGCGCTCCATCCGGAGCCATGTTGGCAATCGCAGTGTCGTATGTATCGACAGTAATACCCATGACCATCGGAACGAAGATCACGAGCAGACAGATAATGGCAAAGATAATCAGCGCAGCCATTGCTACACGATTGGCTTTGAATTTGCGCCAGGCAATCATCCATGGGCCGACAGCGTCGATTTTTTCATCGGTCGCTTTAGCGGCAATAGCTTCCTGCTGGTACTTGTTGAGAGGCGCGGAAGCGTGTTTGTTTTCGTTCATTTTGTCTTCCCTCCTCTTCTCTAGCCGTCAACCTTGACACGCGGGTCGACAACGGAATAACAGATATCGGACAGCAGGTTGCCCAGGATCATCAGGATCGCCGAGAACACAAGGCAGGCTGTCGTCAGCGAGGTGTCTCGCTGGTTGATGGAGTCGATCAGGATTTTACCGATTCCAGGCCATACAAATACACTTTCCAGAATGGTCGCGCCGGAGAACAGTGTCGGGATATACATACCGAGCAGTGTAACCAGAGGAATCTGGGCGTTTTTGAACGCGTGCTTGTAAATGACTTTTTTCTCTTTGAGACCTTTGGCGCGAGCGGTGCGCACGTAGTCCTGGTTGATGACCTCAACCATCGAGTTTCGAACATATCGCGAGAAGGTGGCGAAGTCCGAGAAGGTCAGGACAATTGTCGGCAGCAGCATGTGCGCCATAATGTCCCCGATCTCCTGAACTATTCCTCCCGGATAGCCGAAGTTTGCGAGCATGGAATCACGCATACCGGAGATGGGAATCCAGCTGACCTTCATACCGACGAAGTAGATCAGCACCATACCGAAGAAGAATGTCGGTACAGAGATACCCAGCAGCGAGAAGACAGTCCAGAAGTTGTCTTCTGCCGAGCCTTACTTGACGGCCTGACGTATGCCCCCCGGTATGTCGAACTCCAGGCCCAGAATCATGGCGACGACGTAAAGAAGGAAAGATTTCCACACCTACGTTCCAATGACTTCGCCGACAGGTTTCTTCAGCGTAAAGGATGTGCCCAGGTTGCCCTTCATGGTACGGCCGAGCCAGCGAACATACTGTTCTGGAATGGACTTGTCGAGTCCCAGTTTTTCGCGAGTTTTTTCTTTGACTTCCTGTGTTACTTTCGTTCCCGGTCCGAGATACGCCGTCAGTTCATCGCCAGGCATCGATTTAACAACACCGAAGATGACCCTCGTAATAATCAAACGCACCGGGATCGAGGTAAGCAGGCGCT
>CAOKFJ010000246.1 GCA_948467695.1 uncultured Allobaculum sp.
GGCTGGAAGATCCATAGCCCATGTAGTCGTTCGGGCAGAAGATCATGTCTTTTTTCAGACCGGGGTATTCGGACTGTTTGGACTCGATCCAGTTGGTGAGGTCTGTCATCAGACGAACATAGCTGCTTGCGCCGCCGGACGGTACGGAAGCATCGTCGGCGAGGATCGCAAACTGTTTAACGCCTGCCTGCATCATCTGCTCAAATTTGGCTTTGATGGAGTTCAGGTCGGTTTCATAGTTGGAGCCAAAAGAGATGGCATTGTACATGAAGGGATGCAGGGCGTAAATGTAGTAGCATTTCGCTTTGTTTCCGGCTTCAGCAATCATTCTATGGCCTTCGAGTTCTTCTTCAGTGTAGAGCTCGCGCCATCTTGCGTTGTGTTTGGGGTCATCTTTCGGGGCGTAGAAGTAACCGTTCATTTTGTAGTTGCCGCCGAAAGTCATCAGGTCGGCACGGTCTTCCATGCTCCACGGGTTTCCGTAGTAGCCTTCGATGAAGCCGCGTGTCTTAACATCAGCGAAGTCTTCCATGCGCAGGTTGCGGACTGTTTTGTCGCTTACCTGAGTGAAGATGTGCTGCAGAGATGTCAGACCATGGTAAGCAGCGTCGGTGTGAACACCGAGTACAGCAATTGTGCCGTCGCCGATTTCCAGAGCGTAGGCGTCTGTGTTTTCGAACAGATCTGCCGCATTCACTGTGTGTGTGTCAAAGTACTGGTCTGCTTTGGATTCATCGCCCTTGATTCCAACCAGAACGTTTGTTTTGCCTTCAACGACATCGTTGGAAGCTGTCAGTTTGACATCTTCGCCAAGCAGCGCGAAAACGTCTTCTGCGTGATCCTTTGTGTACTGGTCAATACCTTCGCCATAAACGATGTTTACGTCGCTTGTGATTTCAGTAGTGCCTTCTGCGTAGACAATGGACTGAGGTGTCGGGTAGATCTTGTATTCCTGCTCGGCAACAGGTGTATCTGTCGGCTCGGCAGCAGCTACAGGAAGCCCGAATGTGGGGATCAGCATCGCAGCTGCTAAAAAGCTGCTGGTGATCTTCTTTGAAGCTTTCCTCATTTTTCCTCCTAATTCCCGCTTGATAGAAAGCGGTCTATATCGTTTACAGATTACCATTATCAAGCCGGTTACTCAAGCGCTTACAAACATGTAACTCCATCATCGAACCTCATTTCATGCGACTGATCAGGATACCCTTCTTTTCAGATCAGGATAATTTTCCAAAATGCATAATTTTCATAATAAAGTTGTCAAACATCAGTGCTTCAGACGATTAAACTTACCCGTCTGCTTGTCCCAGAACCGCATCGTGATCGTATCAATTTCAAATCGTATTGAAGTTTTCCGTCATCATGACACCAGGATTCAAAGCTCGTTTGGCGTTGCCGGCACTGCGCTCGTCGCCCTGTTCGAGGCGTCCATGAACAAGTCTGAAACGAAACCTGATACGTGCCTGCAACAAAAAAACAGGGCATCCGAAGACACCCTGTCTGATTGAGAATCTGATTTGTATGCGATCCGTTTGTCTGTCAGGCAGATTAAACAGTCACGATTTTCATCATGTTGGTGGATCCGCTTCCTACAGGATAGCCGGCTACAACGATGATGTTGTCACCATGATGGAGACCGTTTTTGAGCGCGATGTTGCGGGCAAGCTGAACATCGTTCTGCTGAGTGTTCTGTACATCGGTAACTACAGGAATTACGCCGAATACAGGGAGCAGAGATCTCTGAACCTTTTCGTTGAAGGTAACAGCGATGATCGGAGCTTCCGGACGGAATTTAGCCAGACGTTTTGCAGTCAGACCGGACTGTGTGAACGCGATGATGGCTTTGATATCCATAGCCAGTGCTGTTTCAGCAGCGGAGATGGCGATGGAGTCGCTCATGTTGCGGTTGGACGATGCAATACCGTCTGCAAGACGGGTCTTGTAGTCGATCATGGGTTCAATCGCATTGGCGATTTTTGTGAATGTATGTACAGCTTCAGCGGGGTAGCTTCCGGCTGCAGTTTCAGCAGATGTCATAACAGCGTCGGTGCCGTCCATGATAGCGTTGGCAACGTCACTGGCTTCTGCACGGGTCGGACGGGGGTTGCCCTGCATGGACTCGAGCATATGAGTGGCTGTGATAACGGGTTTGCCCATTTCGTTAGCCATTTTGATCATCTGTTTCTGGTAGATAGGAACATATTCAAGGGATACGTTTACACCCAGGTCGCCGCGGGCAACCATGATGCCGTCAGCAACTTCGAGGATATCGCGCAGGTTGTCGAAACCTTCCTGGTTTTCGATTTTGGCGATGATCTGGATGTCGTCTTTTCCTTCGGAGATGAGGATGTCGCGTACAGCGAGAACATCTTCTTTGCGGCGTACGAAGCTCAGCGCTACGTAGTCAACATCGTTCTGCGCACCGAAGCGAAGGTCAGCTTCGTCTTTTGCGGAGATGAACGGCATGGAGAGTACGATTCCAGGGAGATTGCAGCCCTTCTTGGATTTCAGGAAGTGGGGGTTGGCAACAATACCTTTGAATTCTTTACCCGGAGTTACTTCCGTGATGTCAACGCGCATTTTACCGTCATCCATCAGGATGAAGTCGCCGGCTTTAACGTCGTTGAATACTTCAGGAACGTTGATAGCGAAACGTTCACGGTTACCGATCAGTTCGGGATCGTTGACGATGGTTACGAGATCGCCTTTTTCGAACTGCACGCCTTTGTTTTCAAAGACGCCCAGACGGATTTCCGGACCTTTTGTATCCTGGATGATACCGATCGGTTTTTTGAGTTCTTTCGAAACTTCACGGATGCGTTCGATACGAGCACCGTGTTCAGCGTAGTCACCGTGAGAGAAGTTCAGACGGCAGATGTTCATGCCTTCGTTGACCAGTTTAGCGATCATTTCTTTGTCTTCACTTGCGGGACCGATTGTGCATACTACTTTCGTTTTTTTATCCATACATATACCTCTAATGTGAATTCCTACCGATTTTAACCCATTCTTGCTTTAAATGCACGACAATCTATCATCCAAGTCGTTCAAAGAGGTTTGTAAGGGGCTTTTTGGATTCGGACGGCATCACGAGAGCCTTTTCGATGGGGTACGAAGTGATTTTATTGTCTCGAATAGCCACACACTGACCGCCGATCCCCTGCATAAGCAGGTCAACCGCTTTTTCGCCCATCTGGCTGGCAAGCATACGGTCGAACGGACAGGGCGAACCGCCGCGCTGAATATGACCGAGAACGGTCGCGCGTCCGGAGAAGCCTGTGTTCAAAGTGACTTTCTTGGCAAACTGGTGAACATCCGTGATTTTTTCGGAAATGATGATGATCGCGTGTTTTTTCTTTTTGATCTGATCCAGATCGCGCAGGCGGTCCAGAATATCCTGTTCATCAAATCCGCTTTCGCTTGTTACGACGATTTCAGCGCCGCAAGCGATGCCCGACCACAGTGCAAGGTCTCCGCAGCGGTTGCCCATTACTTCGA
>CAOKFJ010000247.1 GCA_948467695.1 uncultured Allobaculum sp.
TATTGATTTCATGCTTGAAGATGCCGGAGAGTCGGATGTTGATTATTTTTTCATGATTCCTTCCAGTGTTCCCAGCTGTGATTTCGAGACCAACGGTTCTGGAGAATTTCTGGCAAAAGACATGAATTCTTACCTGACCAGAAATAATGTTCTTGGTCTGGCGGAAGTCATGCGTTTTACAGATGTACTGGAAATGGATCCGCGCATGAAAGACAAACTCGCGCTGTTCGATTACGGAAGAGGAGAATGGATTCTTGACGGGCATGCTCCAGGTCTTTCTGGAGCGGATCTGCAGGCGTATCGCGCATCCGGTATATCGAATGATCATGAAGCTGTTGATGCCGGCGAAGCGGTAGAACGGCTTCAGAATGGATTTCAGCTGTTTATCCGTGAGGGAAGCGGGGCGCGCAACCTTGAAGGGCTTCTTGGAGGTTTGCTTGACTATGACATGCCTTTGAATCATTGTTCGTTCTGCACCGATGACAAACATATTGAAGACATGATCGAAGAAGGCACGATTGACTGGTGCCTGCGTAAAGCTGTCGCACTGGGCGCAGATCCGATTGATGCAGTCATGATGGGGACGATCAATACCGCTGTCCATTATGGTCTGAAATCAAAAGGCGCAATTGCGCCTGGTTATGATGCTGATCTGGTCATTGTAAAAGATTTGAAATCCTTTGAAATTTTGGATGTGATCAAAAATGGCGTTTCTGTTTCTGAGCAGCGATGGATGGATCATGGAATTGAGCCATCTGACAGACCGGAGACTTTCAATAGCAATGCGCTTGAAGAGAGTGTAAAACTGCCAGAACTGGACGTCTGTGCGATTGAAAATGCTCTTGATCGGCGTCATGTGATGGAGGTCGTTCCCGGACAGCTTCTTACGATACATCGAGATGCGATGCAGGAACCTGAAATACTGGAAGAGGATGATCTTGATCTTGTTGTCGCGGTAGAGCGATATGGAAAGAGCGGTCAGTTTGCAGCGGGACTGCTCAAAGGCTTCTGTCTGAAAGGCGGGGCTATTGCGGCAAGCTATGCGCATGACAGCCACAACGTGATTGCGGCGGGTGACAGCGCGTACGATATTGTGATCGCGCTCAATGAACTTGAGCGTATTCAGGGCGGTTTTGTGCTTGTGGAAAACGGAAAGGTGTATCAGTCGCTTTCACTTCCTGTGGCAGGGCTCATGTCATCGGAGTCTGCTCAAAAGGTTGCTCAGACGGCTGATCGCATGAAAAAGAAAGCGAGAGCAATGGGAGTTCCAAACACCATCGATCCGTTCGCGCACCTGTCGTTTCTGTCGCTTCCCGTAATTCCGGAGATTCGCATTACGCCGCAGGGAATGTACGATGTCGTCCACCAGTGTTTTTTCAGCCCGAGAGATAAGCGGATTCAGGATATTTGATATCATGATGTGCAGCCGGGAAATATTCCCGGTTTTTCTTTTCTCGAAACTTGAACTTTTTATGAAATGTATATAATGTACTTATTGTACATGTACATTATTTCGAGGTGCTTATGGAACTTGAGATTGTTTTGAGCTTTAAGGGAGACGTCCCGATTTATGAACAGATTGAAACACAGATTCGAAGCCAGATTCTAAGCGGCGCGCTTGAAGCCGGAGAGGCGATTCCAAGCATGCGATCGCTGGCAAAGATGCTGAAAGTCAGCGTCATAACGGTGCAGAAAGCGTATGAGAATTTAAAAAACGACGGATGGATAGAGTCTGTTGTGGGCCGAGGAACTGTAGTTGCAAAGCTCAACCGTGAAGCGCGCAATCAGGCGCTTCAAGTCGAGCTGGAAGAAAAGCTTTGCGAAGCGATCGATCAGTCCAAAGCCTGCGGGCTTGGTTTGGAGGATCTGATTGGTCTGCTTAGACTGCTTTACGAGGACCAAAATGATGACTAACGCTCTACAAATCGACAATTTATCGAAAAAATATAAAGACTTCGCGCTTCAGGATATCTCTTTGTGCGTACCACAGGGAAGAGTTGTAGGGCTGATCGGCGAGAACGGATCAGGCAAGAGCACAACGATCCGCTGCATTATCGGCCAGACTGTTCCGGATCAGGGAACCGTATCTGTGTATGGAACGGATGCGCAGACTGACCTGCAGACGCACCAGATTCTCGGATGCGCCATTGAGCCGAAGTGCTTTCCGGAAATCTTTGATGCCCGAGTGGTTTCGGCAGTGATGAAGGATATTTTTGCGGACTGGGATGAGCCGTACTTCTTTGCCTTTCTAGAAAAATTTCAAGTCCCGCTCGATCGCAGAATCAAGAATATGTCCAAAGGCATGCAGGTCAAGCTTGTCCTTGGAGCGGCAATCAGTCATGGAGCGAAACTCCTGCTTCTGGATGAAGCGACTGCAGGACTGGATCCGGTTGTCCGCGAAGAAATTCTCGAGCTGCTGCAGGAGTTCATGGAAGATCCTGAGCACGCGATCCTGATGACGAGCCATATTACATCCGACATTGAGCAGATTGCGGACAGTATCCTTTTCATTCGCGATGGACGCATTTTGTTTGAGGTAGAAAAGAACGAACTTGAAAACTACGGTATAGCGCAGCTGAGAAAAGACGAGACCGATATGATCGATTCATCTTTGATTCTGGCCATGCGCAAACTGCCGATGCATACAGAAGCACTTGTCAAAGATCGCTCACAGTTTGCGCTGCGCTATCCCGACTACGCGCTTAGTCCGGCATCGCTGGATGACGTGATTGTGCTGCTGTCGAAAGGAGAACGCGCATGAAGGGATTGTTGAAAAAAGACTGGCTGGTTCTGAAAGCGACCTGGATTCAGCTCGCATTGATTTTTACGGTGATTACCGGTCTGCTGGTTTTCTTTGACCTGTCTGTGGGCATTGTCTCGTTTGTGACGATCTACTTTGCCATGCAGGGAGTCACTACTGTGATCAATGACAAAATGAGCGGCTGGAATGCCTATCAGATTACCTTTCCACTCTCCCGCGCGAATGAGATTCGCGAAAAATATCTGTTCAGTTTTATTCTTGCGGCAGCTGGTTTCGCGCTTGGGGCATTGATCAGCTTTGCGATTGATCCGAACATGGCATGGGAACAATTTGCGATAAGTTCTATGATTGGATGGATTCTGACGCTCTCTGCCATCAGCGTGGGAATTCCTCTACTGGCTATGCGTCCGCGCAGCGCATTCTCTCTGGGGATTTTCGGTGCGTTCATACCCGGTTCTGTCTGTGTAGCGGCGTGGCAGATGATTCTGTCTGAAAGCATGAAGACGATAAACCCTCTTACGGCTTCTGCAGCAGAGATGCTCAGACTGGATATTCTCTACTGGTGCCTGGCAGCAATGGCCGTGTTCACCATTCTATCCGTATGGCTCGCTCCGGGAATTATGTCCAGACGTGATCAAAAGTAAGCAGAATTTTTATCGAGACCGATTTAAACGATTTTTCAATGAACAGGTTC
>CAOKFJ010000248.1 GCA_948467695.1 uncultured Allobaculum sp.
CCTGATGTACTCTCATTCCTAAGAACGGATTTTCAAATTCTTAAATCTTTATAAGAACAGATTTCACAGGCATGGCTTTGATTTTGCGCATGGTCATTCGTGATATAGTACAAACAAGCAATCCCGAAACCGGGATGATAACTGGAGGAAATCATAATGGGAATTCTCAGATGGGGAATTGACTCTGCACGCGGCGCGTATGCGGATCAGCCCAAGGAAGTATTGTATGCGGAAGGTCTGAACAACGACGTTCTTGCCGTGCCCGCCACAATCAAAGGAAAGGGCAGAGGAACAATCGGCGTGCTCACCGACGGTTCCGTATTCAACGTCGGCATCAACCAGGCGGCGCTGCTTATTGAAAATGGAAAAGTCCATGACTTCGTCATCGCCAGCGATGAAAAAGCCACGGGTCAGTATATTTACGACACCACCAGCGAACCTTCGCTGCTCAACGGCGGCATGAAGGAATGGGGAAATGTCTGGAACATGGTCAAAGACCGTTTCTCTTTTGGCGGAAAATCGCCCAACCGCATGGATCTTGTCTACATCAACCTCAAGGAGATTACGGAAAATCCTGTAGGTGTAGGCAAAGTGCCGTTTATTGATCAGTATCTCGGCACGCGTCTGCTTCTTGGCATGCACGGCTATTACACTTTCAAAATTTCCAATCCGGCAGCGTTCTATGAAAACCTGCTGATGGATCCGACAAAGAAATACCGCAAAGACGAAATCACGGATCAGCTCCGCGCGGAAATGATGCCCAAGATCTCGGCAGCCATGACCCGCATTGCTCCGCTTTGCACCGGCGGCTATCAGGAAATCTATGTTCACGACACCGATGTCGCCAAAGCGCTCAACGAGGAACTCGGCCCTGAATGGCTTGATCGACGCGGCATTGAACTGGTCAAAGTAGCTCTCAACCCTGAGCTTTCACCTGCGGATGCCGAGCGTGTCATGCAGCTTGAAAACGCGAAGACGCTCTCCAATTCGAATATGGCATTCGGCTCGATGGTCAATGCGCAAAACAGCGCGATGCAGTCGGCGGCTAGAAACAGCGCCGGCGCGATGACCGGGTTTATGGGTATGAATATGATGGGCGGAGGAAGCGCAAGCGATCTTCTCTCCCAGAGAATGGCAGCGGAAAAAGCACAGCCGGCTCAGACAGCACCCGCAGTTACTGCAGGCGGCGAATGGAGCTGTCCGAACTGTCAGACCGTTTCAAACGGACGCTTCTGCCCCAACTGCCGCACAAAGAAACCGGAAGCTGCTTTCTGCCCTGAATGCGGAAACAAAGTTTCCGGCGAAGCGAAATTCTGCCCGAACTGCGGTCATAAGCTTTAAGCTGTATCTTTGCTTGACCAGATTTCATTAATCTGATATGAAGCAGCACGAACGATCTTTTTGATGTACGCATCGAAAGGTCGTTTTTTTTGCGCCATTGAACAGGACCGACAGGTAAATGGGAACCCTCTTTCTTTTCATAATCCCGAAGAGATTATATATAAAGATCACGACGATTCCATCAGAAAAACTTTAGTTTCTTTCAGTCAATTGATGGATACAATTAATCTATGAGGAAGAGTTATGAGCATATCTGATGAAATTATGATTGAAACCAGACATCTGCGTAAGGAATACCCCATCGAGGGCGATGCGGTCGTTGCGCTGGACGATATCAATCTCAAAATACGAAAAGGGGAAATCTGCTGCATATTCGGTCAGTCCGGATCAGGAAAGAGCACTCTGCTTAACCAGCTGGCGGGTCTTGAAAAACCGACGAAGGGCGGCGTGCGCCTGGGCGATACCATCATCAGCCGTCTTGACGAAAGCGAACTGGCCCAATTTCGCCAGCATGAAATCGGTTTTGTCTTTCAGTCGTACAATCTGATCCCTTCACTGACTGCCATCGAAAACACCGCAATGCCGCTTATGTTTCAGGGCATGCCGCGGCAAGAGCGCATGGCCAGAGCCGCATCGATCCTCAAACTGGTCGGACTCGAAGATCGCATGAAGCACTATCCCCGACAGATGTCGGGCGGTCAGCAGCAGCGCGTTGGCATCGCGCGCGCTTTCGTCAACATGCCGCGAATCGTTTTTGCCGACGAACCGACCGGAAATCTCGATTCGCGTTCGACAAAAGAAATCATGGAAATGATCACTCGCTTTTCGAGACGTTTTCATCAGACCATTGTCATCGTTTCCCACGATCCCGAAACCGCCGCTTATGCCGATCATATCGTGACGCTTTTTGACGGACGGATCATTCGCGAAGAATATCAGACACCTGACTTGATCTCTGTTCAGGCAGAACATGCTGTTCATGCATCTGCAAGCAGCGAAGATCGCCATGGTGCTGAGCATACAGATAGAAAAGAGAAGAGAGTTAAAAAAGAAAGAGGAGAATCCGCATGAAACAGTACAGATCTTCACATACGGCTTTTCGAATCGGTTCACGGATTCTTGCCGGCACACTTGCCGTATCCACCGCATTTGGCGCGATGCCGCAAATCGCGCATGCAGTATTCGCGCAGGATCAGATGTTCAGTCAGCTCAACCTGCTCACCTATGAGGTGCTGACCAGCAGAGGCGACAGCGTTCCCACATGGAAATCCGGACGCAAGTACGATGTGCGCATGATCGTCAAAAACGCCGGATTTCTGACATCGGATGTCGTGCCTGCCGAGGAACTGAAGTACAAGGGCGTAATCAGCTGCATCGACGTCGACATGCTGCACTGCGGCTTTACATGTGCAAACAAACCGGAAGTGCGGCTTCTGTCCAAAGAACACGAACAGCTCAAAATCGAAATCACATTTCTTGATGTGAAATGGCATGGAGAAAAAAACGCACTTTCCGTAAGCATCGGCGCACCGAAAACCGGTCTTCCCTACGAAACCATCGATGTAGAAGTCTCCCAATGCGTCATGCCTCAGAGTGAACCGGACAATCCGCCTTCTCCTGTCATCCCGGATCCGCAGCCCGAACCAGAACCCGATCCAGGGTATGGACAGATACCGGACTACACTCCGCCATCCAGCAGCAATGATGACGAAGACGATGACAATGAAACGATCGTACCGGAAGTCAAACCGGCAGCCGCTGCCCCAAATCTGATCATTGAAAAATACACCTATGGCGGACAGTCGGTTGAGGCGGGTTCGACGTTTCCGCTGACAATCGAGTTCATCAACACTTCCAAAACGCACCGTGTGGAAAACATCGTCATGTCGGTGCAGACGGCCGAAGGACTTTCGATCACAAACGCATCCAACACGTCCTATTTTGAAAGCCTTGGACCACGCAAAACGCTTTCCAAAACGCTCGATATCCGTGCGCTTGGAACGGAGCAGTCCTCTTCGCCGACAATTACGGTAAGTTTCCAGTACGACTACATCGACAACAACGTGCGAAGCGAACGCACGAGCAGCGAAACGCTCTCGATTCCTGTC
>CAOKFJ010000249.1 GCA_948467695.1 uncultured Allobaculum sp.
CGAATAATTCATTTATTCACACGATAAACCCCCGGTTTTCCAGCGAAAACCGGGGGTTTTTGTCGTGGCGATAATCAGATCCGCTCGCTGGAATCTTCGCTTTGTGCATCGCTTTGCGCAAGAAGATCCTGCCATGCGTCCTGGATCAGTTCGCGAAAAACGCGTTCTTCTTCATCGATCATGCCAGTAAAAACGATCGATTCAATCGCATCGGCACGAAACAGAAACGTCTTGCTTGAGCTTAACATGCCCTCAGGAACAGCTACGCCGCAGTATTCGTACAGTTTGCCTGTCGAGACATCTTTTTGAAGTCGTCCGATGATCAGCATGTTTTTCGGCATGCCGTTAATTCGAACAACCGATCCAAGCGGAAGAAACGCATGCAAACGCTTTGTATCTGCTCCATTGTTTTTCTTTGAAGACTCAACCGGCCCCTTCAACGTATCAACATCGGGGTTGATGCGCACTTTCGCATGCGGAATGGACTGCGTCCGTGCTCGTCTTCTCGCTTGTACATTCTGCTCTTGAGCATCGCCGCTTCGAACAAGCAGGGCATCGCGTGGTCTGACTAGCTGAACATACGGCTGTTCTTCACGCACGATGCTTTCCATCGGCTTCGAAGATATATCTCTGCTTCTTCTGTCTTGAAGTTTTCTGTCGTTTTGCGGATGGAACTTTGTTGTGGTGCTGTCGTGCATGGAGCGCTGATCTGGACGATCAGTCCGTTTAATGTGGACACGCTGGGTGTCTGCTGTATTCGTCATGCCTTTTCGCCTCCTTCTTTTCCGGTTTCGAATCCGCACGCAGCTTAGAGAAACAGCAATGCTTCTCATCTATGTGCTATCTGTGCGAAAACGGTTAAAAAGATGTGCCGAAAGCGAACGATACTGCGCTTTCGGCACTGAATATTTCTTCGCTTTGCATCGCATGAGGACAGCAGGCTGTTCGTCACACGATTTTTCATAAAGCTTTACTTCGCAGATCCAGGACAGCTTCTGTGTCTATGATCCGCTACTATGCTTGCTGGTAATCTGCCAAAACATAGGTATATCTCGTCAGTTCTCGACACGTATCATCAAGCCGGCTCCGGCAAGAAATCCGGCGTTCGCGCTGACTTCCCACACACCTGGCTGGCTCGAATAGGACGCGCCGAATTCGGCGCTGCCGATCGATCCCGAAAGACCGAGGGTCACCCGAAGTCCTGCAAGGTCGATCGCAATTTCGCACTCCCCTCTTGCAAGAGCCGCGCCTGCCTGAACGACAAACACCTGCTCGGAAGCGGAAAGCACGCACTGCGCTTCTCCATACGCCGAGCCGACCTCGCCGGCAGCGCGTATGGACGCGTCAAGCAGCCCCGCATCATACCCGGCGACAAACTCCGCCGCTCCCGCATGAGCGCCTGCCTGCACCGCTATGTCGAGACGCGGATTAAACGCCTTGTTCTGCATCAGCCGCAGCGATGCGCTTGCACTTGCGCTCAAAGACAGTGCATCGCCCGAGATGGATGCATACGCGCCATGACTGCTCCATACGCTCTGTCCGGCGGCGCAAGTCCATGAGGCGCTGCCGTATACACGCCCTGTTCTTCCGGCAAGAAGTCCAGCTGCGCTGCCGCTTGTCGAAAAGGATGCAGTCCACCCGGGCGTGTTGGCGACGATGACAGGACGTGTGTGCATGATTTGGTTTTCCGTGTTTTCCGCCATATCCGCCAGCTTGTCAAAAAATGACGCAAGGCTTCTTAACTGACTCTGAATCTGCGCATGGCGCGAATTGAGCATGGGATTGGAAAATATGGCCGAACCGCACAGCGCCCGAAGCTGACTGGCGATCTGCCTATATTCCCGGGTGTCGAGGATCATTGTAGGAAAGCTCCAGAATCTGCCGACTGATGTAGCTTCTGAGTGTGCTGATCCGTCGGTTTACCGCCTGTGTTTCCGCCGGTTCAAGAGAAGCAGGCAGCGAAGCCGCAATCGAGCTGAGTGCAGCCATCAGGGAGTAGTAGTAGGAAGCGTTCAAGCTTTTCCTCCAAGCGCAAGTTCATTGGCGCGATATCTCACTGAAGGAAATAGGATACAAAGAATTCAGGTCGCATTTTAACGCTTTTTGTCTGAGTGCCACTTTTGCTTTATATAAAGAAAAAAATCCAGCAAATCTCGATTTAGGTTTACTAGACAATTTTATTTCAGACTGTCCCATTTGAATACTTTTTGTTTGAATACATCCCGTTATTGTTTTTGTATTAAAAACAGCCAGGGGCCTCATAGTTTTTGAAGAAACCAGCTTTACAAGATTCAATGAACTCTATCTTGCCTTTTCCGTAAAATTGCCGGAGCAAGTATCATTCTTATGGCTGTTGAAATTTGCTTCAGAACGCCGAGAAGCTCTTCGAGTGACTTTCCTGAGGATCTCTTCCAGTACGAGTCAGACAACGGGAATAGCGATTATCGTCAGAGTAGATTGAATCCAACGTGTAAAGATAACCTTAGAAATATCGAGATAAGAATCTGGGCAATTTTGCTACTTGTTTCCAACATAATGGCTATACTTTTGGTAAATAACATATATTAAATTAGATGCATCGATCAGGTTTCAATTAGTGCAAGGCATGAGTTATGACTGGAGATATCAGATATGAGGTACTTGAAATTACTGATATTAATCCTTACGCTCTAAACTGCGGAAAATCTGTTTTTGCCATACAAGATTGGGAGTTTGGCTTTTGAGCGTAAGGGAAAGTAGATACCAAAGACAATTTTGAAAAATTCATAGATCATATAAAGGAGTTTTTTTGATGGAACATAAATTTCATTCAAAAGCCAAGTTAGGTGCTGTTTTACTTGCCTCAACTCTGTGCGTTTGCGTCCCTTTAGCGCCTATTAATGCGAAAAGCGTTGAATCTTCACCGACAGCTGTCCAACCAAGATGGTGGCCTGGAGATCCAAATCCTCGTCCGGGATCTGAAGCTTGGCTACAGCAACACGCAAGTGTTAAACCCGGAAATATGGAGGTGGCTCGGCGTTGTGCTCTCCAGGCATTGGCCCCATCTGGAATTGGCGCTGGAGCCGGCGAGTTTCTTTCATGGCTTGCCAAAGGCGTCTGGTCGGTAGGAAGTTTTGCTCAATCATTCGGTGTTAGCTGGGTGGTGGGATACTTTGATTGTATTATCCAAGATGCAGCAACTCATTAATGGCAGTACATCCGATTATACAAAGTTAATTTTAAAACTAGTAATAGTGCTTATAACAATGTTCAATTTGATATGTTTTTCTGGATGCTCAAAATCGGAACCTATTTCAGATACAATTGAAAATATAGATTTTGAGACATTAAAAAATGAAGTTAATAGTGGTGAAGCATTCATTTTAGAACTTGCTATGTCGAATTGTCATTATTGTAAGGAATTTGAATCGGAATGTCTAAATATACCATCCAGAAACGAA
>CAOKFJ010000250.1 GCA_948467695.1 uncultured Allobaculum sp.
TTGTGTATTTCGAATTTCTTGATCTGTCTGTAAAGTTTTCAAAGAGCCATCGCTTTGTTTTCGCCGATGCGTTGAACAAAGCTTGTCCATAATACCGCATCAGAATCTTTTGTCAACTTTTATTTCTCATTTCGTGAAATTTTATAATTTGACGGTTCGATGCGTGCCGTTTTTCAACAGCTGACTTAGATTACCACAGCACATACAGCGATGCAACATTTATTTGTGATTTTCTCGATATTTTTCACATATAGGTTTTTCCTTTTCTGTTCGTTAGGTTTAAATTTGACTTATTTTTCCATTGAGCAGGTCCAAAACACTATTCATATGCGCTATTCTGAAAGCAGCAGACGAATTGCTTTTTTGATGATTTCAATTTTCATAACTTCGTCTTTTCACTATTCCCTGATATAAGGAGATTTCAACATGACACCAAAATTTGAACTGTGCGCTGGAAGTCTTGCCGACTGTCTGAGTGCGCAGAAATACGGCGCTGACCGCATCGAGCTGAACAGCGCCTTATCCGCAGGCGGTTTGACGCCGAGCATCGCCACGCTGCGCTGCGCGAAGCAGTACTGCACAATCCCTGTCATCTGCATGGTGCGTCCGCGCGAAGCCGGCTTCTGCTTCAACGCCGCAGAAGCCCATATTATGTTTGAAGATGCCAAAGCGCTTCTCGCCAACGGCGCTGATGGAATTGCTTTCGGCTTTCTAAAAGAGGATGGTTCGATCCACGAAGAATACACCGGCAAAATGGTTGAACTCATTCATGCCCATCATGGTGAAGCTGTATTTCACCGCGCCGTTGATGTGACCCCTGATCTGGATAAAGCATTTTGCACACTGATTGATCTTGGCGTAGATCGCGTTCTGACCAGCGCTCAAAGAGCTTGCGCACCCGAGGGAGCGGAGCTTCTGCGCTACCTGAACGAAGCTTATGGTCAGCGCATCCAGATTCTGCCGGGTGCCGGCATAAATCCGGACAATGCCGCAGATCTTCTAAGACAGACCGGACTGAACCAGGTCCACTCTTCCTGCAAAACCTATGTGAAAGATCCCACCACTGCTCATGGCGACGTAAGCTACGCCGTTTATAGCGGAGCAAATGAACTGGCGTATGTTCAGGCAGATCCTAAACTGGTCTCTGCCATGCGAGAAGCCCTGGATAAATATGACTCTTCTTCAAATAATTAACTTCTAAATAACTTCGGCTCGCTAGCAAAAAAAAGACCAGACCCCCTGCATTTGCGCAGGGGGTCTGGTCTTTTGCTCGGTGTTCAGATTTTGACGTCTGAGTCTGTTCGAACTTAAATCTTGCTTTCTGCAAGAGCGGCTGCTTCCTCGTTTTCTTCATCCGTCTTCCAGAAATACTCAAGAAGCTGGGCAAAGCGATTTGTAGAGTCGGCGGGTTTTTCCTCGACTTTTTTCTCATCAACAAGGACTTTAACGTCGCCAAGATCAGCTACCTGTAAGCCTTTGATTTCTTTTGTCATTGCACGTTCCTCCTTGAAAGTACAGCTGTTAAAATTCAACAGCTCTATGCTTTTGAAAATTATTACCACTATACCACCTGTTATTTTCAATGATTACCATTCGACTTTCTTAAATCTTTCAAACCTTTTTATTCAATTTTTCATTCAATTGGTGAAAAATCCAATCTCAAGGCACGAAGCGGTAAATTTTGTCCGCGTTTCTGATTTTCTCTGATTGGGAAAACTTTTTCAAACATCATGCCCTTCGCATCATTTTCTTACATCACTTTCAATGCATTCAAAAAATGACTTCGCCATAAGCGAAGTCCACTTTTCAGTTCAATTTTTTATCGAGATAGGCAGAACAGACGAATTATGCGTTCGTATTTCGATTCTGTTTTTCTTCTGCAAGCGCCATTGCCTGATCGATGATGGATTTGGAGTTGGCAAGCGCATAATCCTGCGAAGAAATAACGCCGACAGGCATTTCAAGTTTTCGTTCCACTTCTTCTTTGTAGTAACCGATCTGCGGTCCAAGAAGCACCGCGTCCGCATGACGGGAAACGGGGTAGTAATCGTTCAATCCGCGCGCATTCATCTCAATGGGGAGTTTTTTTGCCTTGATATAAGACTCCAGCTTTTTCGCAATCCAGGTGGATGTGAGCCCACCGGAACAAATCAAATCAATTCTCATTTCCAATCCTTCTTTCAAGCGCACCGTACTTTCAGGCGCATTCGTTCTTCTTTTCAAGCGCATCAACTTTTGCTTTAAGCGACTGCTGTTCTTCGATCACGGGAAGCATCAGTTCAACCATATCCAGCATGGCTGCTGCCGAGGTCAGATGGTCCTGCGAGTGAACAAGCAGAACATTCACCGTCTTCTCTTTTCCATTCATCTCTTCAAACAGAATATCTGTCTGGCTGCGTCTGGCTTTTTCGAGAATCTGACGGCTCTGCGCAAGCATTTCGCGACTGTCTTTGAGTTCGCCGCGGACGGCTGCCGAAAACGCATTCATCGCAAGCGTTCTCGCATCGGACGCATCCGCAATAATTCCAAACGATATCATATCAAGTTCATCAGTCATGTACATCCTCCACTGCAGCGCCATACGCCATTTTCGACATGGGATGGCAGACCGGATCGGCTTCCGGTTCATCCCACAGGAAATGGAACACATCTTCATTCTGCGCGCGCCACGAGGATTCATTATGTCGTCCGCCTTTGAGAATCTCAACCCTGCCGATTCCGCCGCGCTCTTCCAGAGACTGTTTAAATTCGTCAAGCTGCATCTGTGCTTCCATTCTCACCTTGGGAGACAGTTCCTTCGAGCCAAACGACCAGTAAATGCGCGTATCAGGATGGAGACGCGTCTGCTCAAATTCGCGGGAAATCTCTTCATCGCAAACCATTAGAGAGGGCGAAAGACATGCGGCTTTAGAGAAGACATCGTTGTGATGAATCACTGCGTAAAATGCCATCAGTCCGCCCATCGAGCTGCCGGCGATCGCTGTTGCTTCGCGCTGCCGCCAGGTGCGGTATGTCGCGTCGACTTCTTCTTTCAACACATGAACAATCCACTCCATCAAAGCTGCTCCTTTGCCGGATGTTTCTCCATAAAAAGTTGTCTTCACACTGTATGGTGTATATTCGTGAAGACGATTGTCGTTGCGGGTGTCACATTCCAGGCCTACGACGATCACTTTGCGATTTGACTGATCAAGATACTCTTTCAGTCCCCACGAAGTTCCGTACGTTGCCTGTTCATCGTAAAACAGATTCTCCCCGTCAAACATATACACTACCGGATAGCGCTCATCGCTCTGGTAATAGTCATCAGGCAGATAGACATCAACCCAGCCCAAACGGTTGAGAGGATCGATGCGAACAGGTAATTTCTGAATCATATGGACCCCTTTCTGCGGATAATATGTATTTTTTCACTGCACGGATATTGTACCGCA
>CAOKFJ010000251.1 GCA_948467695.1 uncultured Allobaculum sp.
GCGCTTTGCGTATTGTGTTTGTGAATCAGGTGTCGACGGGTTTTCTTCCCTATACGGAGTTTTTATCCTGACTTAAATCAAGCTATACATCAGATAGGGGTTTGTCGCTTTTTCCTGATCGAGAGTTGTCGAAGGACCGTGTCCCGGATAGACGACATAATCTTTTTTCAGCGATTTGAGGTACGCCAGAGAATCTCTCATGTCGCTGACCGATCCGCTAGGCAGATCGGTGCGTCCGATGGATCCGGCAAACAGAACATCGCCGGTAAAGAGATTGTCTCCGATTTCGAGAATCGTGCTTCCAATGGAATGACCGGGAGCGGTATAGGCGTTGAAGGTAAATGTGCCGATGGTATTCTCGCCTTCCTTCAAAGCGATCGGAGTTGTCGCTAGCGAAAGACGAGGAATGCCCATAAACGAAGCCGACGCGTTTTTCTTCGGATCGGCGAGATATTCCATTTCTTTGGGATTGATGTAGACCTGTGTATCGAACGCTTTGGCGAGCTCGTCTACAGCGCCGATGTGATCAAAATGACCGTGAGTCAGCACAATGCCGTCAACGATGCTTCCTGTCGCGCGGATAACATCTTCAAGACGGTTCGCTTCATCACCCGGATCAATGACAAGAGCGTGTCCATTGTCCATAACGATATAACAGTTGGCCTGAACGGGGCCGACGGGTTTGCAGATAACTTCCATATGTTTCACCTTCCTGTTCTTTTATCTTAGCTGATCGAAAGACGATTGAAAAACAGCAGCACCAGAAACAGAAAAGAGCCTCTTCTTCGCGAAGAGATTCCATTCAAGAAAAAAGCTGCAGAGGCTTCTGCAGCGATTATTTCTTCTCTTTATGCTCGGTCTTTTTATTGCATTTCGGGCAGTATTTCTGGATGTTCATACGGTCCGGATGTTTTTTCTTGTTACGGGTGCCGATATAGTTTTCATCACCGCAGACAGAGCATTTGAAAGTGATACGATCTCTCACGTTCTTGCCTCCTTGCATTTCACCGCCTGATTATATCATGATAAAAACGTCTCTTCAACACCGGCAGTTCACCACTATCGATTTATCCCTATCCTTTTGCATGCTTTTCTATATAATTTCATCTAATGCGAATCATTTATCATATAGTATCAATTGTTTTTTCTTTGCGTGTTTTTCTGTATTCCAGGCAGAATTCAGCCGTGATCAGCCCTTCATCGCTGGTGTTTTTCCACTTGAGGACAGTGTCCAGGCGTGCTTGATCGCACTTTGAATTCATATGGACTGCGCGTTTATTCAACTCAAAACAAATCGGACAGTCTGCATGACTGTCCGGCTGATTTTTGGATAAAGATGCGGTTGATGGACTTCGTTCCACCAATTTATCGCGCGATATTCAGTGGAAATGGCTATTCTTCCGGCTGTTCGGTTTCGACCTGATTTTCAGGATACAGCTTGAAGTATTCCTGAAGCACCGGTCCGACGACATTGGTCGCGCAGATATTGGCGGATACCGACTGGTTGTTTACCGAAGATGTCGGAGCCGAACAGGCGAACGCGACAGTCGGTTTGCCTACCGGTCCATAGCCGACCAGATTGGCGGTTGTCCACTCGCCGACCTCGGCAGTTCCGGTTTTGGCTGCCATGGGCTGATCAAGATCCTTGAGCGGCTTGAAGCAGTTTTCATCCGCGACGCAGGCTTCAAAGCCTTTCTGCACGCGCTGCAGGTGCGAGAAGTTTTCTTCTTCCAGTTCGCTTTTAAGCGTAATCTCGTTCAGATCGAAAATCTCTTCGCCGCCAACTTCTTTGGAATGCGTGTAGAAGCGCGGCTGGTACATCTTGCCATCCGCTGCGATAACCGAAGCGTATTCCATCAGCTGCACCGGAGAATAGGTATCGAGCTGACCGATGGAGTAGTTAAGCACCATGTTGGGTGTGTTGTTGCCTGCCGCGAATACGGAGACTTCGTTAGGAATATCGAGTCCCGTCTGGTTTCCCAGACCGAATTTCGAATAGTAGCCGCGCATTTTATCGAGCGTGCCCGGCACATCGACAATGTTGAGCGGTTTGCCCGGCTCATAGTTATATCCGCCAAGGCGCATCGCAATCTGGAACATGTAGACGTTGGACGAAACGGACAGCGCCTGGATATCGTCCACAGCGCCATGCTCTTTGTAGGAACCGAATTCTTCGCCGCCGATGTTCATCACTTCGTCCATGACAACTTCGCCTTCCTGCATAACGCCTTCGCTCTCGCCCATGTAGACAGTCGCGCCTTTGATGCAGCTTCCGGGGTTGATCAGCGATGTGTAGTTGCCTGAGGCGTAATAGGAAAGCTCGCGCGTTTCGGGATCCATCTGATAACCGGACAAAGCAAGCACATCGCCGGTCTGCGGGTTTTCCATGCACATGAAGAGCGAATAGAAATTCTCTCGGTTTTTCGTGCCTCCGTATGTTTCGAGTACGGATTTGAGCGTTTCATCGAGTTTCTGCTGGAGCTCGATATCGATTGAAAGATACAGATCATGACCTTTCTGGGCGGGCTGGAGAATCTCCTTGTGCGCGATGCCATTGGAACCGTAGGTGATCTTGGCAATTTCATCAGTTCCTGTCAGCAGGTCGTTGTACTGCAGTTCCAGACCGGATTTGCCGACCTGGGCATTGTACTGATAGCCTTTGGCCAGATATTCTTCCGCAAGCGAATCCGGCAGACCTTCTGTGGATGTGGAAACCGCGCCAAGCACGTCGCAGAGTGTTTCTCCGTATGGATACTCGCGTTTCCATCCTCCAAAGTCGATATCAAATCCGGGGAAATCGCTTTTGTGTTCAACGAGGTACGCCGCTTCTTCGTCATCCGCATCTTCGGTAATGACTGCTGCCTGACCGGAAGCGGAACTGGTCGCCATGCGGTTGTAAATTGCCGCCGCTTTGAGCGCGCGCTGGTCGGCGGAATTGATGATATCGGGTGTCAGCGCCGCCATCTGAATGGAGTGGAGTTGGGAATTGGTCATCTTGCCGTCGTTGTACTGTGCAAGCTGTTCTTCGCTTAAAAGATCAAAACCGCCGTACTTGGGATCCTCTGGATCGAGCATGTTGCAGTACTGCAGGTAGGCATCCTTGATTTCCGGCTGTGTAAAATCGTCGAATGTTATATGAAACACTTCGCCGATGCGGTCGGCGTAAATCATCATGTCGGTGTACGTGGCGTTGCTTGGCGTGGTGTACACAATATTTTTGCACGCGACCGTACGGGCGAGCACGTTGCCTTTGGCATCGTAGATCTGCCCGCGCGGCGCGGATTTGTACTGTTTAATGGAGGTATAGTCATCCTGCTTTTCAAGATACGCTTTGTGTTCAATCGCCTGCAGATCGACTAGACGGA
The DNA here is from genome assembly GCA_948467695.1 of uncultured Allobaculum sp. GTDB lineage: Bacteria > Bacillota_I > Bacilli_A > Erysipelotrichales > Erysipelotrichaceae > Allobaculum. Next base: position 3,366 of record CAOKFJ010000251.1, read on the forward strand.
CGAACAGGCTGAAAAACAGCGCAATGACAAGCATGGATAAAATGAGAATGCGGTTGGAGACCGT
>CAOKFJ010000252.1 GCA_948467695.1 uncultured Allobaculum sp.
TTCAATGAGAACTCCTTTGGATATTTGGAGTGTCTACTAAAAGGGAACTTATCATCCGCTGCCGCGTTTTTGCATTTCGTTTTGTATAGATGAATTCAGCCGCTAGGCAGGCAGAAGTCCAATGACGAGGATCACCGCGATGATGATCGGCAGGACATATTTGCAGTAGCCGTGAATCCAGTTGGGAACCTTGAGTCCCTTTCCTTCGTTGGCTTCCATCGTAAAGTTCTTCCAGCCCCAGCCCAGTTTGGATGTGCAGAAGAGAACGAAGATCATCGAACCGCCAGGCAGAAGGATATTCGAGACGAGGAAGTCTTCCAGATCGAGGATAGTTGTTCCTGCTCCTCTTGGTTCAATTCCGGAAAGAACGCTCCAGCCAAGCGCACACGGGAGCGAAAGAATGAAAAGCAGGCCCATATTGATCAGGCACGCTTTCTTTCTCGACCAGCCAAACATATCCATGCAGCTCGACAGAATGTTTTCAAACACAGCCAGCACTGTCGAGAAAGCTGCGAATGTCATAAAGAGGAAGAACAGCGCGCCCCAAAGACGTCCAAACGGCATCGCATTGAAGACGTTGGGCAGTGTGACGAAGATCAGTCCCGGACCGGCATTGACGTCTACAGAGAAGGCAAAGCAGGCGGGGATAATGATCAGTCCAGCCATAATCGCTACAAATGTATCAAGCAGGGCAACGTTGACTGATTCACCCATCAGCGCGCGGTCCTTGTTGATATAGGAGCCGAAAATCGCCATCGAGCCGATACCAAGCGAAAGTGTGAAGAACGCCTGGTTCATCGCCGCGACAATAACATTCCATGGTCCGATCGCCATGAATCGATCCCAGTCGGGAAGAAGGTAGTAGGCAATACCCTCGCCCGCACCTTCAAGGAAGAGCGAGTTGCCGGCAAGCACGACCATCAGCGCAAGAAGCGCGATCATCATGACTTTTGTCACACGCTCAAGACCTTTCTGCAGACCGAGCATGCAGATCAGAAAGCCTGCGACAACGACGATTCCCATATAGAGGATTTCGCTTCCAGCGTTGGAGAGCGCCGCGTTGAACGCATCGTTGACGCCCGTCTGATCAAGACCGACAAACTTGCCGGTGCACATATCCACGAAGTATTTGAGCATCCAGCCAGCGACAGTCGTGTAGAACATCATCAGCAGGTAGTTTCCCGCTATCGCAAAGCCTGTATGCCAGTGCCACTTGGAACCTTTTGGTTCGAGCACTTTGTAAATTTTTGCGGGGCTTTTCTGCGCTGCGCGTCCCATCGCAAATTCCATCGTCATGACGGGAAGACCCATAACCACGAGGAAGAAGAGGTAAATCAGAATAAAGATTGCTCCGCCGTTCTGACCGGCAATGTATGGAAATTTCCAGACATTTCCAATTCCGATCGCACACCCGGCGCTCAGCAGGATGAATCCCAGTCGGGATCCGAGTTGTTCACGTTTCATAGTAGTTCCCTGTTTCCTTGTACTTTCTCTTTCTTCATGCAGGAACTGATGCTTGGCATGAGAAAATCTTTCCCATATGCAATCGTCAGTTCTGCTGAAAAAGCGATCAAAGAAGAGTCCGGCATCTCCTTATGCCAGAACGTTGTGCGCGAACGCTGTACAAAGAGATTTCGAAGTCTTCTTTGAGATTCGGGTTTTATTGTACGCAAGAGACCTGCAAATTTCATAGCTTTTCTGAAAATTGCTGAAAAATGTTTATATTGTGGACAAATTGTCGGAATCTGTTCGCAATCTCTGTATCCTCTAACGCATTTTCTATCCAATTGGGCTGCCAGAAGAACAAACAACTGTAAAAACGACGAAAAGCGGAAATCCGAAGACTTCCGCTTTGTAAAGCGATGTGTTTGTTTGAAACAAATATCGAATAGACCTGTCAACTAGTGAGTGGAGAGGTATTCTTCGAGTTTTTCAGGAGACGGTTCGAAACGTCCGCGGATCAGTTCTGCGTTCAGATCTTTGGCAGCTTCTACAGCTTCTTCTTCTGTTTCAACTGTGTTGTACAGTTCGCGAGCTGTGTTCAGAGCACCCTGGAGAGTGTCGCTGATGAGGCTTGCGATGTCTTTTTCAGTCTGGTCGATGACAAGTTTGAGCATTGCAGCAACCGGACGGTCGGGTTCTACAGGAGTATCGATATCCTTTGTGTAGCGGATGATTTCTGCGATTTCCGGAGCTTTGTTTTCAGCCCATGTGAACTTCACAGAAAGAACCTTAGTCGCTTCAGGAATTTCGAAGCCTTCGAGAGTATGATCGAGATTTCCGAGAGTTACCCATTTGATTTCGCCGTCTTTAGTCACAATGCGAGCTTCCGCTTTGGCATTGGACACTTCGCCTGCAGTGATGACGTTAACAGCGTTGGCATCGAGTTTTTCGGAGAAGTCGTACTGGAAGGATCCGGCTTTCGTATCGGCTGTAGCCCATGTTGTATCGAGGTTTTTGTCCACAACGTTCTTCGGACCATGACCCTGAGTTTCGATTGCGGTTGTTGTTGCAGCGTAGTCAGGAACAGGAACGAATTCGCCGTCGTTGATTACGATTTCGTTGAAGAGGATCGCACGGTTGTCGTTGTCGGCAGTGATGTAGATGCGGATGTAGCGTGCATCCTGTGCAGTTTCGAGAGTGCCGGATTTGGACACTTTGTTCGGGTACTGGCTGGAAGCTGTGTATCCTGCATCGGAATCAAGTGCGGATGTGTTCGCGTCTTCTTCACCTGTGTTTTCGATTCCATCACCGATTTCGAATACGTCGGTCCAGGTTTCTTTATCAGCGGAAATCTGAACTTTGGCATCGCGCAGGTAGTTGGTAGCGGAATCCTGGCAGAACATTTCAAGTTTGGAGATTTTGCGCATCTGACCAAGGTCGTAGATGATTTCTTTGCCTGCTACAGGCAGAGTCGCAAATTCAGTTGTTGTATCAACGTCGCCGTCGAATGCAGCGCCGTTGTCACGGGAGTCTTCGCCAGCCCAGTTGCCATCGGTGATACCTACAGTATCGGACAGCAGGTAGGGTTCGCGCACAACGTCAACCATAACAGCGAAGTCGGGGTTGAGGTTGAATGTTACATCAGCATCTGTTTTGTTGATCAGACGTGCATAGCGTGCAGGGGTGATCGAGGCAGCATCTGCTTCAACTTCGGTCCATTCGTAGTTGTTGCGGCTGATTTCAACCGTTACATCTGCGTTGTCTGTACCTTTAACAAGAGAAGAGATCGCCTGGATTGTACCAAGATCGATACCAACATATTCACCCGGAGCGAGTGTGATATCAGCATCGTCTTCGCCTTTCATCATGCAACCATCGAGAGTGTACTTAACAACTGCGTTGGAGTTTTTCTGGTTGGTGATGAGGTGGGACTGATCGTATTCTTTGGTCGAACCGAGTTCGC
>CAOKFJ010000253.1 GCA_948467695.1 uncultured Allobaculum sp.
AGGGCAAAAGAATTCCTGTCTAAAGTTTTCTACTCCTGATCAGGGACACGCTCTCACAGGAGGATATATGCACATCAAGGATTTTCTGACAGAACAGTGGATGAACGATTACGAAAGAAAAGCGGTGGTCAATCTCACCGACACCTCTTCCGTATCGCTCAGCGTAAACGATCTGCTCGCATTCGAACCATCTTTTCTCGATGGTCTGATGCTTGACTATGGATGGATTACCGGCGACCCTGTTTTGCGTCGGGAAATCCTTTCTTTATATGCGGACAAACGCGAAGAGACACTGACCATGACCGGCGGAGCGCTTCAGGGCAATCAGATGGTCATGGACCTGCTTCTCGAATATGGCGATCATGTCATTACCATCACCCCCGGCTATCAGCAGTTTTCCGACTATCCCAGAGCGAAAGGCTGCCTTGTCAGCGAAGTGCCGCTTGAAGAGAGCGACTGGTCGCTCGATCTCGAAAAAATTAAAGCGGCGATTCGCCCGGAAACAAAACTGGTGATTTTCGCCAATCCGTCCAACCCGACCGGCACATGGCTGGATCCTGCCTGCATGGAAAAGCTTGTGGAAGTCTGCAAAGTGCACGATATCTGGCTTTTAGTCGATGAAGTGTACCGCTCGTATGAAGACGACGAGATCAGTGTTGCCGATCAGTATGACAAAGGCATCGCCAGCGCGTCGCTGTCCAAACCGTTTGGACTGGCGGGCCTGCGCCTTGGATGGCTTAAGGGAAATCCCGAGATCATCCACCGCGTCAATGTGCTTCGCGACTACACGATCATCAGCGGCGGTCCGCTTGGCGAAGGAGCTGCGGCTGTCGCGCTCAAGCACCGTCATGAAATTCTTGAACGCACCAAAGCGGTTGTCGATTCCAACTGTGCCATCATTCAGGCGTGGCTGGAAAAATCGGAATGCTTCAGCTGCGTGCTGCCCAAAAAAGGAACGGTGTCGTTCATGCAGATTCCCGATTGTCTGTCTTCAAAGCAGTTCTGTCAGGATCTGCTCGAGGAGACCGGCATCTTCTTTGTTCCCGGTGCCTGCTTTGACAAAGAAGGCTATGTTCGTCTGGGACTAGGCAAGAAGCACGAGGATCTTAGCGGCGCGCTTGAAAGCCTCGAAACATATACGCGCCGCTATCTCAAAGAGGGAAGAGGAAGACGTCAGGCGCAGTCCTAACGATTTTTCACAGCGTCTCAAGCGCATCAAACGCGTCCTCAATGCAAAACATCAGCGTCTGCTCTTATGCAGGCGCTTTTTTTCGGTATGTGCGGCGTAAGGCGCAATTAGAACCTGTACGCGAATTGTGCTAAAATGCAAAGCACGCCATCAATGCAGATCCAGAACAAGGATCGCCCTCTGAAAAACAGCTGAAATTTAGCTGGTTTGATCGAGGTCAGAGTGAAGAAAATGGCGTTAAAGAGCTGAGATACGCTCGAAAAAGACCGGAAACGGTAAACGATAAAGGAGGATGCACCATGCGCTACTACATTGCCGACTGTCATTTTTACCACCGCTCGCTGCTCACGAAGATGGATGCGCGCGGATTTGAAACAGTCGAGGACATGAATGAATACATGATTGAACAGTGGAACCGCAAGGTGCACGCCAACGACGATGTGGTTATTCTTGGCGATTTCTCCTGGGGAAACGCTGAGCAGACGATCGAGCTTTGCGAGCGTCTCAACGGAAAGAAGTATCTGATCAAAGGCAACCACGATCTGTATCTCAAAGACAAAGCGTTTGATCTTTCTTTGTTTGAATGGGTGAAGGACTACGCGGAACTTCGCGACAACAAGCGCAAAGTTGTTCTTTCCCACTATCCAATCGTCTGCTACAACGGACAGTACCGCGTTGATGAAGAGGGAAAGCCCACAACCTGGATGCTGTACGGACACATCCACAACACCCATGACCAGAGACTGATCGATGCGTATTGCGCGTATGTCGCCACGCAGAAACACCACCGCATCGGCACGGAAGAACTGGCTTCCATTCCCATTCAGATGATCAACTGCTTCTGCATGCGTTCGAACTATCAGCCGCTGACGCTTGATGAGTGGATCGAGGTTGAAAACAAGCGTCTGGAAAGTGTCGTTCCTGCACCTCTTTTTGGTGCAGACGAAAAGTGCGAAAAAGAATAGCAGAAGGAAAACCAGGAAGGAAAAACAAAGAAGAACACGTTCGTTTCACAAAAAGCGCACGGCAATGCGCCTAAGCGATTTGATGTAAAACATATTGTGAATAGAACAGTCAAACCGGCATGATTTCGTGCCGGTTTGTTTTTTGGGAATGTTACACTGAAGACATGACACTGACTGAACTCAAGCGCGTCCTTCGCCATATGGATGCGTCAAAAAAAGATGAAATTATTCTTGCCTATTACAAAAGCCGTTCAAAAGAGGAAAAAGAACTGCTTTCCTTATATGTATCTGCCGTTGACGAAAACAGAGAACTCCCTTCGCCCAAAGCTGTCGTGACCGATCCCAAAGATGTCGAAGCGGTTATAAAATCCTTGCGCAAGCAGTACAGCCGCTATACGGCGATGAGCCGCAGAACAACAGCGGTGCGAAGACTGATTCGCAAAGTAAAAGACATTCTTAAAGTTATTCCCCTGATGCCGGCGGGAGCGGATAAGTATGACGCGCTGTGCGATGCGTTTAGAATCCTGTACTTTGATATCTGTGGCGGTATGGACAGCGGTTTGTGGGCGTTTGCGAGAGAGGATCTGAACACATCCAAAGACGAACTGTTTCGGACCTATGCGTCCATGGTGCTCGCGAAAGGCATCAATGTCGCGGTGCTCAACGATCTGGTCGAGGTGATCCGCAAAAGCGCGACGCGCGACTGGTTCGAGCGATATCGTCTTTTTGAGATCGAGATGAGCTGGATTCGCAACGGCGATCTTCGCTTTGAAATGATCGAGCAGCAGGAAATCATTCTGATGGATCTCAGGAATGAAAAAGAAGAGATGCGTCCTGGACTGCGTGCGGATCGCATGGCATGCCGCGCGATGTTCTATCTCTTTTTGATGCAGGCGGAAGGAACGGTTGAAGGCGGCTTTTCATGGCTCGAGAAGAATATCCGCCCGGGATTTGGCGAAGAGATGCGCCGTGTATGGGCTTCGTGCGTCAAAGCTTCCCGAGAAGAAGAGGCGATACGCCTGGCCAAAATGGCGCATGACAATGACGAAGAAACCGGCGAGTGGTTTATCGACTGAAACGCATAAGACTTTGCTGCATATGCGTGCATGAAGAGATGCACGCTCTGCCGCAGCGGAATATTTCTGACATTTTTTCATCAGAGCGGTCCTGTTCAGAAAAGGTGGACGGTTCGAGTGAGAAAATCAGGTTTTAT
>CAOKFJ010000254.1 GCA_948467695.1 uncultured Allobaculum sp.
AAGAGGCTGGCTGATTGTGCCATCCATTGCCACGACCTGACGGTTGTCCGATCCATAGAGGCTGATGGTAAATCCTGCAGGCACTTCAGGAAGAACGAGCTTGCCGTTTTCGATCGTCGGTGCAGCTCCATCCAGAGATTCCAGAACGCCATCCGCTGTCGCGGATACGGGACGTTCGCGGTACGCTTCGAATTCATAGATCGAGCCGGAGTACTGTTTTCCGTTGGTGGCATGTGTCCAGCGTTCTTTCTGCACATATTTGATGTAGCGGGCTTTCTGCGCATCGATGGTCACTTTCTGAATGCCTTCAACCTGTCCTTTGATGCCGGTCGCGGTATGAACAGTTGTATAGTGCTCGCCATCGGTCGAAAGCTGAAGTTCCCAGCTCGGGCACTGCGATTCGTAGTTGACAACAAAATGCGATACGGTTTTTCGCATGCCAAGGTCAATCAGCATCCACTGTTCGTCTTTGTCTTTGGCAAACGATACGCGCGATTCTTTCGACACTTCGCCATCGACCGCTTTATCGGCGGTAAAACGGCCATCGTTTACTTCCAGACCGGATACGGTGACAGTCTGCTTAAGCGCGAGGTTGTCGAACGTATGCAGGGTTTCGGGATCCTGTTCATACACTTCAAATTCATAGAGCGATCCGGAATAGAAGTTTTTGTTTCCGGAATGCTGCCAGCGCTGCTTCTGCACATATTTCACATAGCGCGCTTTAGTGCTTTCGATATTGACGCGCTGAATGCCTTCAACCTGTCCCTGGATGCCGGACGCTTCATAGACTTTGGTAAAGTCGGTGCCGTTTTCGGATACGAGGATTTCGTAGGACGGGCACTGCGATTCGTAGTTGAGCACAAAGCAGGAAATGTCTTTGATTTCGCCCAGGTCGACCTGCAGCCACTGCTCGTCTTTGTCTTTGGCAAACGATACGCGCGATTCTTTCGACACGACGCCATCGACTGCTTTATCGGCTGTGAAGCGACCGTCATTCACTTCAAGACCGGATACAGTAACGGGTCGGTTGAGCGCGAGGTTTGGATACATTTCTTCGAGTTTCGAAACCGCATCGTCAATTGCGGCTTTCGCGGCATCCGCCTCTTCGCCTTCTTTGACATCCAGAAGCTCGCCCGCTCTCAGGACATCATCCAGTTTTTTCCAGGAATCAGCAGTGTACTTTGTTTCGTCAAGCGCATTCGCCTGCGCGATCGCCTGTTCAAGCGCAGTCTGTTCCGTTTCGTCCATCGCGGTTTCATTCTGCTTGAAAACCGGTGTCTTTGCTGCACTTGCAGGCTGCTTGGCGAAAGCCGGAAACATCTGCAGCGAGCCCATGGTCAGCGCCATGGCAAATGCCAGCTGCTTATGCATTCGTTTTCCCATTTCTTTTCTCCTTTTATGATCTTCTTTTCTGTCTGTATAACGCAGACAAAAGGACGCAGCGCGCCCTTGTTAATGATGTGTAACAATACTAACTAACCTGAAAGAGAAAAGTTTTGAAACCCCTTTCACATATATCTCGCAATAAATTAAACCAAATTCGCAGTTTGTATAAACCGGACATTCAAAATCACTGTCATTTCCATATTCCGATATAGGAACATTTTCTTCTGACAAGTTTGTCTATGGATTTTCATGTACCATTCGCTTGCTTTTGACAAGTAAGGAATTACAGAAAAAAGCTGAACTTCTGCATGCGCAAACGCGCCATATGAAAAGTTCAGCTTCTGATTCATTGTGGATTTTTTACTCGAATATCTGCATCGATCTGCGTCATTTCGAGTCTATCTGTATCTATCCAAGTCTATCTGCATCTGCGCCTAGATGCTTGTTCTCTTCGCTTAGCAGCAATGCTCTCGGTTCGTGTCAATCGCAAAGAGATCGATATCCATATGCGCGCTGCCATCGACTGCCAGTTCCATCTGGTCGGCTGTTTCAGGTGTCATGATCGCATTGGTCATCGTCATCTCGCCATCATTGATAAACACTTCAATCGAATGACGATCAAGAATGATGCGAAGATCCCTTACACCCTGCGCGGGCATCGGCGCACGGCGAATGGTATTGAAATCATTGTGAATCCCCGCCCATGTGCGGTCGAATTCAATCAGCTTGTTTCGATTGTCGATCACCAGACGCGTTTCGTATCCCTGATCCGCATCTTTTGCCATAACAATCGTCACCGTCTCGAAATCATTGTCTTGAAGGTGAAGATCAAGCTCGCAGCAGCGGCCTTTGAGATCTTCGTGCGTGAACACTCCGCTGATCGTCTGTTCATTCAAATGAAGAACAGGGACTTTGTACGCATCCAGTTCGCGCACCGGTCTCTGGATCAGTTTTCCGTTTTCGAGACTCAGCTCGCGCGGCAGTGTCATCTGGCTGGCCCACTTCCTGTTTTTCATAAGCGGGTTGTCCCAGCTCGCCATCCAGGCAGTCAGAATTCTGCGTCCGTCAGGCGTTTCCATCGTCTGGGGCGCATAGAAATCCAGACCGTAATCCAGCGGTTTCGCGCTCCAGTTTTCAAAGGTGTGAGCCTTCATGTCTCCCGTGATCCACGCCGTATTGTGACCGTTATGCCAGGTATAGCCTTTGGCGCGCATATCCTGCGGCGAAAGAATCAGAATCGGTTTGTCTTCCAGATAGAAGAAATCAGGACACTCCCACATCTGTCCAAGCCGGTTTTCCGATTTGGACATGATCGTTTCCAGTTTCCAGTCGGCAAGATTTTCCGATTCGAAAACGAGAATCTGACCGCAGCCGTCGTCTGCTCTTGATCCGGTAACGACATAGTATTTACCGTTTTCCTTCCAGAGCTTGGGATCGCGAAAATCGACTTTGGAGCATCCATCCGGCAGCAGGCTGGTTCCAATCACAGGATTGCCTTCAACTTTTTCGTAATCTGTTCCATCACCGATCGCGATGCACTGCTGCTGGCGCTCGCCCTCATTGCTCAGACTGACTCCGGTATACATCAAAATGTGCTTTCCGTTATCTTCGATCGCACTTCCCGAAAAGCAGCCTTTGTCGTCATAGGGCTGATCAGGCGCAAGCGCGCAGGGTTTCTGATTCCAGACGATAAAGTCTTTCGATGTCTGGTGTGCCCAGTGCATCGGTCCCCATTCGCTCGAATACGGATGGTATTGCGCAAAGAGATGCGCTTCATTATTGAACCAGGAAAAGCCATTGGGATCATTGATCCAGCCGACAGGAGACGCGTAGTGAAAAGCCGGTTTTTCGGCGGGGTCAATTTTATGTTCGTTTTCATAAGCACGAGCTTTTGCAAGCTGTTGGGATACAGTCTGTGTTGCCATAGTTTTATTTCCTCTTTCTAACGTGTTCAGATTACAACTATTTTAATACTCAAT
>CAOKFJ010000255.1 GCA_948467695.1 uncultured Allobaculum sp.
GTCCCAAAACTGGAAACGGGTCCGTTGTTAGTACCTGTTTTGGGGAATTTATCGTGTATATTCCGTTTTCTCTTTCGTTCTCTGCCTTCAAGCAATTGAATCTGCGCCCGCGAAATATTCCTAAAACATAATTTCTCCCGTCACAGAAAACGCAATAGACTACTCGGGAAAGTATCCTGTTTCCAAAAACTCCATCAGCTTTTTCGCGTCTGTATTGAGCACAAGTTCCTGCGGGAATTCGCACTCCTCCAGAAGATCAAGCGCGATTTCAAAGTCAGCGACCTGGCAGGGGTCGTGCGCATCGCTGCTGACGATGATGGGCACGCCATGCTTTTTGCACAGCTTGAGCATTGTGCGGTAATTCTCGAAACAATTCTGCCTGCGCTGCGGATAATGCAGCGAATGGTTGTTGACTTCCAGAGCTGTGTTCGTTTCTTTCGCCGCTTTGACCAGTCGTTCATAATCGAGCGGTGTCTTGTCGTCATCGGGGTGCGAAATCAAGCGCACTTTCGGATGGTGCATGCAGACTATCACATTATCCGTATTTTTCTCTGCGCCCTCGTCCTTGTAGCAAAGCAGATGAATGCCGGCAATCAGGTAGTCGAGCCAGTGCGTGATATTGTCTTCGAGTTCAATCGACTGGTCGTTGAGGACATTCATCTCCGCGCCATGGACGACTCGCACGCCATAAAGCGTTTCGGGCACTACTTCTTTGGCATTCTGCAGGTGAATCGGATGACATGTTCCGGGAATGCCGGGACCATGCTCGCTGATCCCTAAAATTTCAAGATTCTTTTGCGCGGCAGCCTGCGCCATCTCCCGGATCGTGCCATATGCGTGACCGCTCGCCAGTGTATGTGTATGCAGATCTGCGACAAGTTTTATCATATTCAAATTCCTTTCTACAGCTGTATTCCATATCTATGCCTCAATATCCATGCATCAATCGACAGCTATCGACAGCTATCGACAGCGATTGAGTGCGAATTGTTCGTGACTCTTCATGGTCACAGTCTATCCAAAACCATCTCATTCGTCTTGCGCTTTTTTGCAGAGATTGTTGAGATTCTTCTCAATCGGGCGTTTGGATGCCTTTTGTCATGCTTGTGTCCCATACTGAAAGCACAAGTTCCATGTAATGCACATCAGCCAGGAGGTGGAAGCATGCGCAAACATGAATTCAGTCCCGAACAGATGGAAAGGCTTCGCGCCAATCCCTATACGCAGTTTGTTTCAGCAAAAACCATCCGCTATACACCGACATTCACATCCGAATTTCGCGATCGGTATGAAGCGGGTGATGATCCTTTCGATATTTTCAAGGAACTCGGCTACGATCCTGAAGTGCTCGGCGACAGCCGCATTCGAGGCTATGTCGCCAAATTCACCAAAGCCGAACGCGAATGGAACAATCTGTCGAGCGCAGAGCGCAATATGCAGATTCTTCGCCGTCTTGAACGGCTGGAGACCGAAGTGGAACAGCTGAAAGACGCCATTCTTCTTCAGGTTCAGCGTGACAAGATGAAGAAGCGCTAAAGCGCAGAGTTTTTATGCGGCGATCAACCCCAGGATATATCAAAAGCTCCCGTTTCCGTGCAGGAATTCGGGAGCATTTTTTCTGCTTAGTGTTTTAATCTTTTTAAAGTCGCTGGCTACCAGGCAACCGCGATATCGAGCTGTGTGTGGTTGTTCAAAGCGAAGGTTCCGGTGTCGCAGACAATTCCCATGCCAAGCGATGTCGGGATAAGCGAACCGCGTGGACGTGTCGGCAGATGAGCGGCAACCATGACATAGTCGCCAAGCATCTTGACGCCATCATCGCGAACCCAGTATTCGTCGGTATTTCCGATCGAGCGCATGATGCTGATGACTCCGCCCATGGGCAGATTGTAGTACGTTTCTTTTCCGGATGGCCCCATATTGACGCCGGCGCTCGGGGTAAGCACCGATCCGTTCCATTCCGGAATTTTCAAAGCGACTTCGACTTCTTCATCATCGAGATCTTTCATATCAACCACTTCATTGGAAGCGCCTTTGGCCGCGTTGACTTTAGCCAGAGCATCCTCGCGTTTTTTCTGCTCGCGGATTTCTTCATCCTGAAGATCTTTGAGCTTTTTCTTGTCTTCATCCGTGATCGCCAGACATTTCAGATCGGTATCGACATACTTGCCGCCCACCTCGACATGCGCTTTGTTATCGAGTGTATACGCCACAAGATAGCCGGTGGAGTACGGTTCAACTTTCGTGCTTGTCAGCGAGGGCATAAAGCTTTCGCTTTCATGCGAGGCGCAGTTGTGGAAGACCACCGGAACATGAAGAGTCTGCGAGGGACGAACCAGAGTATGGTCAGCATCACTCTGCGCTGCATGAACCGGCGCATTCATCATGGTCATAAAAAGCATCGGCAAAAGAAGCGCCGCGCGTTTAATCATCTGTTTCATAATCATCCTCCTGTTTGCGCAGAATGCATGGAAAATCGAATCGCAAAGCATGCGGTACGAACCCATCAGCATGCTTCATTGCTTCGCACATTTCTGCGTCAATTCTTTTTGCGGCAGCAGTACGCGCAGTGTCCTGATCAAAGGAGATCGCTGCGATCGTATTCGATCAAATACCTGTGCCGCAATGCAGGAAGTCATCCTGCTGCGCCCGTTTTCACACAAGAGGAGTGAAGAGCGCCTTAGACAGTCTAGCAAAAAGAAGAAAACAGGCTCAACGAAACCGGTCAAAACGCTTGTCTTCCTTCAATTTCACATAGCTCGCACTATATTTCCATCGGATTTTTTTACAATCTACCGACATCTTCCCCACAATTCATCTCTTCATAATTCGTCTCTTCCGAAACAACCGCGGACCGGTCGTGTGTCTGACTCTAAAAATGCGCAGAAAAAAACCGGGTACGAGACCCGGTTCTAAAGCATGAGGAAATGGATTAGTTCTGTTTTGCCATGTCTGCTTCAACAGCATCCATGTCAAGCTGATAGAATGCATTTACGCCAGGGTACTGAGCAATGGAAACAGTTCCACGTTTGTTCAGTTCGTCCTCGATGCGCATCAGACGGTTGTATTTAGCGATACGGTCAGTTCTGGAAAGGGATCCAGTTTTGATCTGGCCAGCGTTCATACCAACAGCGATGTCAGCGATTGTGCTGTCTTCAGTTTCGCCGGAACGGTGGGATACAACTGCAGTGTAGTTGTGTTTCTGAGCGAGTTCGATAGCATCGAATGTTTCAGTCAGAGTACCGATCTGGTTAACTTTGATCAGGATAGAGTTAGCGATTCCTTTAGCGATACCTTCTGCAAGGATTTTGGGGTTTGTAACGAACAGGTCGTCACCAACGAGCTGGATGCGTTTGCCCAGAG
>CAOKFJ010000256.1 GCA_948467695.1 uncultured Allobaculum sp.
AATGATGAATTCTCTCGTCCATATCAAGTCCGAAGTAATCAAACTCTCTTTCCTGCGAAAAGTCATATCCCAAAACTGCACGAAGATTTAGCGCATTTGCGTAAAGAACCGACGCGCCATCAAGAACCCGTTCTTTCTTCGAAATATTGCAGTCTCTGATTTTTCCGGCATGCGGGTAAATCCCCTCAAACAGATATTTATGAATCTCCAGGTACTGGTCGGGCAGGAACCTGAATCCGCTCTGCAATAAAATTGCAGCGATGCGCGAAGACACCTTATCTGCCTCTTCGATACGCTCTCCATCTTCAAAGTCTGAAGATTTTGCATCGTAATAAGTTTGAATCAAGCGCTGCGCTTCTTTGATTGTGATCTCACCTTCAATATTCTGAATCGCTGTACTGAAGAGATAATCCGAAGGTTTTAAGCCATCGACTGCCTGAAGTCCGATCGCTGTATACCAGGCATATCCACGCTGCGCTTTATCGGGTTCTAATTCCCGCAAATACTCTGAAAATAGAACTCTTTCCATCCGCTTCACCTCGCTCATCGCCGAAAACTCATCCGATGCCTGAATCTATATATAGACATACATAGTTGCACGAGTCATCCAGCACAGACTTTCCATTCCGCCTTCTTCTGCCGGTTTATCGTAAAAGCGCGGTCGTCTGCGTCTAATTCTACAGAAGTCTTTGAACTGGTTATACGAGTTTGGTTTGATCACCGAGAACAATCGCAATTCCGGTTCAACAGATTTACTCGATATTCAAGATTATTTTCCAAAACAAACAAGCGATGCGCATCATGTATTCCATGAGTGTGCATCGCTTGTTGTGGTAAACCATTAAAACGTAATCTTATTGTTTCCCTGAATGACGAATGGATCGAACTCTTCCTTGATTCGTTTTATCCAGTCATCTTCAGTCGCTTTTCCAGTCATTGACCGACTGTCATCTTCATTTTCTTCATTTTGCGTATGCAGCGCTTCATCAATGAATCGCTGTACGAGCTGTTCATGCGGCGTAAGATTTTGTGTCATGTTTATCCTCTCTCTTGAAACAGACCGTCCGAACGTCGAGGCTTCGGCTTCAATCTTAAATCCGGCATTCTTCTGAAGTTCAGTGCCCGATTCCCGATTTCATTGATCCATAAAAGATGCGCATTCACGCGGGTTTGGATTCGTCCTTTGCATCACGTGCGTTCAGCAGGTCCTGAAAGTACTGATACTCTCTGGAATGCAGAATATCGTAGCGCTTTGTGCGCATTGCTTTCTGTCCGCTTTGCAGAACATAGACGCTTCCCATCGGCGCGCTCAGGATTTCGGAAAACGGCCGTTCGAATCGTTTGGAGACGATATGTGCGGAACGATCGTCGAGTCCGCCAGGAAAATAGCAGTACGCTGAGCAGTTCTGGCGGATAATCGCCGCGCCTTCTTCGCTGTACATCTTTTCGAGCTGCGATTCCGACTGCAGAAAAATGACGGAGGAAATCCCTGCGCTTCGAAACAGAGAAATGTCATGATCGAAGCCTTCAATACAGCTGGTACATGCGAAATCATCGAAAAAGAAACGCACTTCGCGAGGCAGTTCTCCGGAGGGAAGACGAGATGCATGGCGCAAAAGCTGGCGAATCGTCATGCGGTAAAACAGATTGGCGTAATGCGCCTGCGACTCGTCAATAGCACTGGTGATGATCAGCAGCGCGCGTTTTGATTTGGTGAATGATTCGACATCAAACTGCGGACAATTCTGCATCGCATTGCGAATGGAATATGGAAATACATTGTGCAATGCGCCGGCAAGTGTATCGCGGACACAGGATGCGGTTTTGGGCGGGAGAGATTCATATTCCTGATATGGCGTGACAAGCGGAAAATGACCAAGCTGACAAAACGCGCTGATTTCAGGAGTAAGATCGGTCGTAATCTGCAGACCGGATTCATGAGGAATCGTCATGTCGAAGAGATCAAATACCCGGCTCATGCTCGTATCCTGCGGCGAAGAAGCCGTATAGAACGAATAGGAAATCAGACTGCTCAAAAGCGGTTTGGCTTTGGCGTTCCAGTAATCGTCGCTTGTCTTTTTCAAAACGGAATGAACTACGGCAGAGGAAAGACTGTCGATATCTTCGAAGGCTTCGATCGACAAAATCGGATCGAAAGAAATGGTGCTCGATTCCGGATGAGCGATATTAAGAAGATCGACTTCATAGCCGAGAAACTCGAGAAACAGTTTGGCATTAAACGCTTCACGCTCCTTGGCAAAAGAAATGATGGGATTGCTGTGGTCAAGACGAGCGAGCGTTGGAAGCAGAACCGACATCGTTTTGCCACAGCCGGTTGTTCCGACAATCAGCGCGTTGCCGTTTGGTCTGGTTATGCCGATTTGCGAACCGTCGAGAATGCAGTTGTCCGCAAGAACGATTGGATCTCTGCGCATTGATTTCACCTCCACGCAATTGCGCGCATATGCGCGCGGTTTGAAAAATTTCTTTAAAACATATGCCTGTTCACTCTGCGAAAAAACGAATCCAGATACAGTTCAGGACTGTCCGAAAAAGGATGCGGCAAAACCAAGCACATGGCGTGGCAAACACATATAGAAAGCTTGTTATTTAGATACGATCGATAATGCCGTCGCAAAGACCGAAATTCACAGCCTCCTGCGCGCTGAACAGATGATCGTAGGAAATCGCTTTTTCGATTTCTTCATGCGTTTTGCCGCATGCTTCGCTAAGCAGTTCGACGGTCATCTGACGCATCTGGGCGATCGATTCTACCGTGCGCTGAATGGATGCCGCATTGCCGCCGATCGCCGAGGCGACATACGGCTCATGGATGAGTACTTTCGAATGCGGAAGAATATAACGGCTGCCTGCCCTGGCGCATGCAAGAATCAGCGCGCCCATGCTTGCGCAGGTTCCTGACGCGATCACGGTGATTGGTGTCTCGGGCATCCCGCGGATCTGGTCGACAAGTTTCATGCCGGCAGAAATATCTCCGCCCGGCGAATCGATGACGATTGTCACCGGCTCGTGTGCATCTTCCTGTTCGAGAAACAGGAGCTGCTTGATTGTCTCTTCCATTGAGTCGGTCGTAATTTCTCCATTGATGAAGATATGGCGCATGTCGAGCATCATGGCATCGAGATCAAAGCTCTGGTATCCGGCACTGCTCTTTTTTATGACATTCATGATTTCCCTCCTGACAAAGTGCAGTAATGCGCGAAGCGTATACGCGCAGTGATGTGCATTATGTTTTTTCTTTTGCTGAACTGACGCTTTCAAAGTGGATAAACGAACATTGGGCAGACTGGGAAACTGATCATGCCCATGTAGAAGCGGTAGGCGTATGGATCT
>CAOKFJ010000257.1 GCA_948467695.1 uncultured Allobaculum sp.
AATGAGTGAAACAAAGAACGCCTGGCTGAACTACTCCCCTGAGCAGCTTGGCGAAGTGATGACTTTTGCGGAAGGCTACATGAACTATATCAGCCTTGGCAAAACAGAACGCCGCTGCGTCAAGCAGGCCATCCAGCTTGCGGAAGGCTTCGGCTATACCAATATCAACGAATACGCCCAGAACGGTAAAACGCTCAAAGCGCAGGATAAAGTGTATTTCAACATGATGGACAAGGCTGTCGCTTTCTTCCAGCTTGGTAGCGAACCGCTGTCCAAAGGCATGAACATCATCGGCGCACACATTGATTCGCCCCGTCTTGATCTCAAACCGCATCCCATTTTCGAAAAAGACGGCATCTGCCTGCTGGATACTCACTATTATGGCGGTATCAAAAAATACCAGTGGACAACACTGCCCCTTGCTCTCTATGGCGTTGTCTGCCTGAAAGACGGCACCACTGTCGATGTAGCAATCGGTGATCACGACGATGACGAAGTATTCTGCATCAGCGACATCCTCGTTCATCTGTCCAAAGACCAGATGGCGAAAACCGCCAGCGAAGCGATTGCCGGCGAAGCCCTTGACGTTCTTTGCGGATCCATCCCCAAAGCCGACGAAGAAAAAGATTCCGTTAAAGCCAACATTCTCAGCCTGCTGGCGACACGCTACGGCATCGATGAAGAAGACTTCATCAGCGCCGAACTCGAAGTTGTACCGGCAGGAAAAGCGCGCACATGCGGCCTTGACCGTTCGATGATCCTTGGCTATGGTCAGGACGACCGTGTCTGCGCCTATACCGGTCTGATTGCTCAGCTTGAGCTTGCCAATGAAGAAATCGAACGCACCGCAGTGACTCTGCTTGTGGACAAAGAAGAAATCGGCTCCATGGGCGCAACCGGCATGCAGTCCGCATTCTTCGAAGACCAGGTTGCGGAAATCCTCAACCTGATGGGCGACTACAGCGAACTCAATGTCCGCCGCGCTCTGCGTCATTCCACAATGCTGTCCTGCGACGTCAGCGCAGCGCACGACCCCAATACTCCCGAAGTCTCTTCTCCCAACGGCAACGCCGCAAAATTCGGTTATGGCGTGGCTCTGTCCAAATACACCGGCAGCCGCGGCAAGTCCGGATGCAACGATGCGCGTCCCGAACTGATTGCCGGTCTGCGCAGAATCTTCGATGAAGAAGGCGTAGCATGGCAGACAGCCGAACTTGGAAAAGTCGACCAGGGCGGCGGAGGAACCATCGCCTACATCATGGGCAACTATGGTATGGATGTTATCGACTGCGGTGTAGCGCTGATGTCGATGCATGCTCCGCATGAACTGAGCTCCAAAGCCGATGTCTATGAAGCATACCGCGCCAGCAAAGTCTTCCTCAAAAACATGAAGGACCTGCGCGCCGATACGCTCTAAGCCATACGAAAGATCAAACTGAATAACTCTGATCCAGCTCGTCAGCCGGAACAAACGCACAGGACGTTTGTTCCGGCTTTTTTCATGCGGCAAGAGCAGGAAAGCCGCAGACAGGAAGACCGAAAGAGAAGATATTCTGCCAGGTGCTGGCTGTCGGCATATGCGTCTTCTTTGCATACGAGCTGTCTTTGCGGGCAACGAAAAGGGATGAATATCGCGAGTGCACCATAATGAAGACAGAATAAAACAGATTCCGACACGAGACGAATCTGATCAGGAGGTTTTTACCATGTCCAATACAATGAAAAAAGCCGGTGCGCTGATGGTTGCGGCTGCACTGTTTGCCGGATGCTCAGGCACAGCAGGGGCTGCTTCTCAATCCGCATCAAGCGAACCCAAAACGCAGACAAGCGCGGCGGATTCCACGATTCACAGTGAAATCTCCACCGCCATCGACAGCACTGTAAAAGGCTCTTCACAGGACGCTTTGCTGAATACGCTGATGAGCGCAAGCGATGACGATGCAAAAGCCAGAGAAGTCTGGATGGATATTTTCGATAAAACCGCCGGACAGTATATGAATACATTCGAGCTGGAGGGCGATGGCGAGATTTATGAATACACGACCGACGATGACAGCGGATTTGTTGACAATCATTTTCTCTATGAAACATCCATGCAGACGCTTTTAAGCGATGGCGCGGCTGATCTGTACAGCGCGCAGTACCGCGTTGTCGATGATTCCTATGACAATTTCGAAAGCGGAACCGGTCTGCTGATGCGAACCGGTGACAACAGCACGGCCTTTACTGCCGAACTGTCCGAGACCGGACTTGATCTGATCAAGGGCACCGTCAAGGATGTCAAAACCCCGAAGCTCTCGCGCAAGGATCTTCCGGCGATGCTGATCTATGACGGACTGTTTACCGATGGCTACATGCGCAGCGTGGATCCGGTAAACAACGCGTCGCTCTATACGTATGATCTGCAGGAGGATCATGACGGCTATGTTCTGAATATCAAAGTCAAAGATCTTGATGCCTTCCGCAAACAGGCATCGACAGCGGCGATGATCACACTGACGGATGACAATCGTCCGGCGCTTGTACTCGACGAAGCGACAGGCGAAACGTGGAGAGTGAAATTCAATCGAAGCGGCATTCTTGAAGAAGTCGACTCCAATATCTTCCATGCCAATATTCTTGAAGACGGCAAAGACACAAACGACAAAGTCTACATCAATTTGCGCGCCAAAAACGAAGTCGATCATTTTGACGACGCAAGAGAGTTTGTCGCCGCATTCAACCCGCTGATGGACAAAATCCAGGACGGATCGCTCAAAGCCGGAAGCGAATTTACGCTCGAAGACTAACGAATAACGATTACGCATTTATGAATCGATTTTTGTTCGGATATTTATTCGGATACATCAACCGTATTTTCCGATGAAGCGTTTTACAAAGGGAACAGACAATAAGCAGATATCTGTCTGATTCTCTGTTCTACAGTTTGCCTGCACAAGGCGCGCGATGACAGCGCGTGCAGGCAGTATTGATAAAAGAGATCATGCGCTTGCTTACGGTGTTTTCACAGAAAAAATTGCCGTAAGTTAAGCGCTTTTATTGTGGCTCCATGCCCTCTCTTTTCCTTAGTCAAAGCGCTTCGTATATCGGTTTGACGTGGCAAAACTGATAAGATAGCTGTGCACAGGAGTCTTCATACAATTGTGTATGGATCTGTGCCCAAAACAAATAACCAGAAAATGCATTGAAGAGAGGATCGTGATCGCACAATGGAAGAAGAGCTCTTTACCCGGTACGTTCAAAACTACAATCCGGAAGATTCGCAGATTCGTCTGAAAATCATCCACACATGGAAAGTCGTCGCGGCAGCCGACCGCATCGCCGCTTCGCTTGATCTGAAT
>CAOKFJ010000258.1 GCA_948467695.1 uncultured Allobaculum sp.
GCACGCTTTGATGGCCAGGCGTACGGCTTCCTTGTTTACACAGGGCAGCGTGCCGGGATGGCCGAGGTCGATGACCGAAGTGTTGGTGTTCGCCTGGGCGCCGAAAGATACCGGAGCCGCGGAGAACATTTTGGTTTTTGTTTTCAGTTCGCAATGGATTTCAATACCGATGGTTACTTGGCGCTGCATGCCGGTTCCTCCTTCCAGTCGATCAGTTTTTCTACACCTGCCGCTGTATCGAACAGTTTCTGTTCTTCAAATGCGGGTGCAGTGAGGTTGATGCCAAAGGGCAGTCCATCCGCAAGGCCAAGAGGCATTGTCAGAGAAGGATAGCCGGCAAAGTTGGCAAGCTGCATATGCTCGTCCGCAAAGTTGTCGTTTCCGAAGCGAACGTCGCTGCTCTCTTCAATGAGCGGTGCAACATCGATAGCTGCCGGAGCAAGCACAACGTCGCACTGTTCGAACAGTTTTGCGTATGCATTGACGATCAGACGGCGGATTTTCTGTGCTTTGCGCAGCAGACGATCCTGGTTTTCTTCAAACAGGGTATAGGAGCCGATGACAAAACGGGCGCGCACGTAGCTGGAGAATCCGGCTGTACGGGAGTTAGTCATGACTTCATCAACCGATCCGCCGGGTTCGCGCATGCCAAAACGGATGCCGTCGAGGTTGGAGTGGTTGGCGGTTGCTTCAGCGTTGGCGATTGTCTTGTAGACAGGCGCGATAAGCTCCATCAGGTTGACAGGCATTTCAACGTCAACGACAGTCGCGCCGGCGTTTTTGATCTGTTCAACGAGAGCATCAAAAGCTTCTTTGATTTCCGGACGTTCGATTTTATCGGATACGGTGCGGAATACACCGATTGTTTTTCCGGCAAGATCGCCGTTGAGGTTCTCGGCGTATTTTTCTACCGGAAGGAAAGAACTGGTCATATCGTGATCGTCTCTTCCGGCAAGCACTTCAAGCGCAAGCGCCGCATCGGCAATATTGCGTGTGAAATAGCCTACTGTATCCAGAGAAGAAGCGTACGGAATAATGCCGTAGCGGGAAATTCTGCCGTAAGTCGGTTTAACGCCGATCACACCGCAGTACGCGGCAGGTTTGCGAATCGAGTCGCCGGTATCGGTGCCGATTGCAAGAGGTGTTGTTCCGGCAGCGATCAGCGCGGCGCTGCCGCCCGAGCTTCCGCCTGTGATATGCGCAGGATTCCAGGGGTTTGCGGCAGGTCCGGTTGCGGCATTGCGGTTGGTTCCGCCCATGCCGAGTTCATCCATGCTCGCTTTGGCTACGATAACCGCACCGGCGTCTTTAAGACGGCGCACGATTTCGGCATCGTATACAGGAACATAGTTGTCGAGAATTTTCGAGCTTGCGGTTGTGCGCAGACCTTTGGTGCTGACGTTGTCTTTGAGCACAACAGGAATGCCGGCAAGAACGCCATCATTTGTGTTTTCTTCAGGATTTTCGACGATGGTGACCGCGGCGTTGAGTACAGGCTGCAGGTCGGCGATCGCTTTTGCCGCCTGAGCGGGAGTCAGTTTCGTTTCCATTTATTTCACCACCTTCGGTACATGCACGTGACCCATGCGTACATCGGGCACGTTGGCGAGTGCGTCTTCACGGCTGAGCACATCAGCCACTTCGTCTTCGCGCAGGAAGACTGTCGCGCTTTCAAACGGGTAGATCATCGGTTCTACACCGTCGGTGTCGATTGTTTCGAACAGATCGACCTGAGCTTCCACAGCCTGAAAATCATGCTTAAGCTCTTCGATTTCCTCGTCGGACAGATTGAATCTCAGATCCGAAGCGAGTTTGCGAAAATATTCTGTCGAGAATTTTTCCATGAGTTTCCTTTCTCCAAACGTTTCTATCCTGCCCTGTGGCAGAACATCATGAATCCGCCCTCAAGCGGATCGGGACATACCGCATTTTCTTTGGTTCAGACCATGCTGAGCCCAAGAAAATGCGGTATGTGTGTATATTCATCTTCACAATGTGAAGAAAACAAACCTGAACCATGCCTTGGAACAAGGCTTACGCGCGCTTAATAGATGCTCATTACCTTGACGGACTTGGAATCCGGCTCGCGTTCGAGCAGCGCCGCGATATCGCCATTGTTCATAACGATCACTTTGTATATGCACGTTTCGCTTGTAAAGATCGAGAGATCTTCGCGAACCGCCTGAACGACCGCAAGCACTTCGCTGACTGTTTTTCCATGCGCCGTGATGTTGATCGTCAGGCGCACAACTGTGCCGTCCTGAATCTTGGCTTCGGCTGTTGTGTAGGTTGTATCGGAAAGAACGCGCGATACTTCCGAACGGAAATTGAGGAATTCTTCAGCCATTTCCGGCTGCGCTTCCCGGAATTCAGTCGAAGGTACAATCAGATACTCCTCTTCAATTGAATTGGATGTCGATTTGGAGCCTTTGAAGTATTCCGTATAAATGTAGCCGCCTTTGGAATGGCTGCTTTCGTTGGTGTTGAGCTGGTAGGCGGCGATAAAAATCGGAATATCCGGCGTCACATCATTAAATCGCTCGCGCATGTACGAAACGATTTTTGTCCCCGTCTGCTGGAGGAACGCCTCCATCTTGTCGCGGGAAATATCCATGCGCTGTCCATCCTGCTCGATAGCATCGCTAACCGCAATCCCGATCGAAATGCCTTTGAGCGTATCGCCGGTATAGAAATCGAGTTCGTAAATATCGTTGACCAGTATCGGTCCGCGCACCGTGCCGTTTCCGGTATCGAACTCTTCATCCGCTGAAGGATTCAGACCATTCGGGTTTCCATCGCGCAGCGTTCCAAGCAGCCCGCGGCTGCCGTCAGTCGCGTCGAGTTCATCATAATCGAGAAACACATGCGTGCGGTAGTTCACATCCGATGGCGAGAAATATTCCTTTGAAAGATCCATCAGTCCGGATTCGAGCTGGCTGCGAATATCGATATCGCTGATCAGACCGATATGCTTGCCGCGCGTATCGCTTGTTTCATAGGGCAGAATTGCGCCGTATTCATCCGGCTTGAGCCCCTGCACCACGCGCGCGCCGGGCTCGGAGCATCCGGAAATCAGCAGCGAGACAATCATCGCCGCAGCCGCGACGTTACGCCCTTTCATGCCTCGACCTCGCCGGCATCTTCTGCCTGAGCGGACGGCTGATCAGAGCCGGAAAGCTTGTCGAGGAAATCCTGTTCGCTCCATACGGGAATGCCCAGGCTTTCCGCTTTGGCAAGCTTGCTTCCGGCATTTTCGCCGGCGATTACCAGATTTGTTTTTTTCGAAACCGATCCGGCAACCGACGCGCCCATC
>CAOKFJ010000259.1 GCA_948467695.1 uncultured Allobaculum sp.
TCGAACTGGCTGAATATGAAAACGAGTTCACGCTTGTCGATGGTCTGTATCACCGTCAGGTCGACGCAATCATCTTTCCGGAGAACTATCATCTGTCCATTTACGAAGCCGCAAATGATGACAACCAGTACAACGCGCTGACCACATATACAAACAAGCTTGATGAATACACGTACTATACCGAACGCGATCCAGACTCCATCAACAAGCCCGATCCAGTCGGAAACATACAGCGAGATCCGTTTGCGGTTCTTGTTTCCGGAAACGACAGTTACGGAAGCATCGATACCGCGGGAAGATCCGATGTGAACATGCTTGTGATCGTCAATCCGAAAACAGCGCAGATTCTCATGATCTCTGTGCCGCGAGATTCCTATATTCCGGTTTCGTGTAAAAAAGCGCCCACTGCCTGCGAAAATATTGAAGGCTTGCGCGACAAACTCACGCACACCGGCTTGTACGGTATCGGCACAACCGAGAGCACGCTTGAAGATCTGCTCGATGTGAAGATCAACTATTATGTGCGCGTCAACTTCTCTTCGCTTGTCAATCTCGTCGACGCGGTCGGCGGCATTGACGTCGACATCCCTGAAGGACAGGAAGTCGATACGTTCTATGCCAATGGTGAAAAAGGCGTGCACGCCGGGCGAAACCATCTTGAAGGCGAACGCGCTCTGGCTTTTGCGCGCGAACGTCATGCGTACCTGGATGGCGATAACCAGCGTGTCATCAACCAGCAGATGGTGATGCGCGCCCTGATCCAGAAATGCATGTCCCCTTCGATGTTCGTAAACTATCCCAATGTTGTTAAAGCGGTATCGACCGCGATCGATACAAATATGAGCGCGCATGAGCTCAAATCGCTCATCGCTCTGGAAATCGCCAAACGTCCCGCATGGAACATTCAAAGCTATGCGATCAGCGGCGAACCATCCGATCAGTACTGCCCGACGCTTGGCGCGACGGCTAGTGTCACCGTCCCCATTCCCTCGACAGTGGCATACGCCAAACAGCTCATCAAAGACGCTGAAGACGGCCAGACGATCAGTGTCGATCCGGAAGGCAATTACGAATACGGCGAACTCGATGCAGGCATGTACGATTTCAACGATGCCTATTCGACAAACGGAAGCTATGGAAACTCCGGCAGCTATGGTTCGTCCAACGAGTCCAATGCCTATGATTCATACGATCCATACGGAACGCAGGGCCAGTACGGAAGCGATTCGACACTCGTCGATCCGTATACCGGACTGCCCATCGGGCAGACACCCGAGTATGATTTTTACGGCAATCCTGTCAATGACGATGAAGACGCAGTGCAGTGGTACTGATCGGCAGCAGCGATTTCGGACTGCCTGAAACATTTGATGACCTGATTGTTTGTTCTATACATACAGACGCGGCATACGAAAGAAGTTCTGTTCGTGTGCCGCGTCTTTTTGATGAAAAGAGCGTGCAAGCGCTTCATGAACCCGCAGCAGCCAGTGAAGATAAACGGCATGTCTATCCAGACGCCGTATTATCAGGAAATGCGAGAGCTGTAAGGAAAAAACGGATATAATAGCGATGTTATGAAACTCAATACGACATCCCGTTCGTTTGCTTCCAAGCTGAAATATTTCTGCTGGATCCTGCTGTTCTTTCTGATCAGCCTGCTCGTGGGGATTTTAGTCTTCACATTTGGATAACAGGGGAGTGAACGCATGAAACATAAAACAGCGCTGATCTGCATCAGCGATACATATCTTGCCAGGGGCCGTCAGCTCAGATCGTTCTATCTGGACGAGGGCGATGAGGTGATTATTCTCACACCCGATTTCTCGCATCGCACAAAAACGCTGATCGAGACAGAAGAAGAAGGCGTAGAGCTGATCGAGCATCGCCCATATACGAAAAATCTGTCCTGGCAGCGCCTGCTTGGTCACATGGAATTTGCGAAGCGGTGCCGAGAGTATCTTGAAGAGTGGCAGCCGGACCGCATTCACTGCATGGTTCCCGCCAATTCGCTCTGCCGCGAGATGGCGCTTTACAAAAGAGAGCACCCGGAGGTTGTTCTGTTTTTCGATCTGAACGATACATGGCCTGAATCGCTGCCGGTGGGCTCCTGGTTTCAGCATCTTCCGCCCGCATGGCTGTGGAAGAATCTGCGCAACCGGTATCTGCCCGAAGCGGATCATCTTTTTAGCGAGTGCGAACTCTTTCACAAAATGATTCAGGAGCAGACCGGGCTTGATTCGAGCGTTGTGTACTGGGCATCGTCCAATCCGACACTTGCTTCCAGACCGCGTCTTTCAAGCCAAAGCGTCACATTCTGCTATCTGGGGTTTGTCAACAACATCATCGACCTCGACTGGATGGAGCAGTTTTTCGAAGAACTGGATCAGACGCATGACATTACGCTCCATCTCATTGCGCAGGGACAGCGCAAAGACGAGATGGTCGAACGCCTTGGCGCGCACTGCACAATCATCGATCATGGCGCTGTCTATGATGCGCAGAAAAAGCAGGATATCTTCGATACCTGCGCATTTGGCTTGAACATCATGAAACCTTCGGTTGAAGCCGGCCTTTCGATGAAGACAGTCGATTATCTGCAGGGCGGACTGCCTGTGATCAACAGCCTTCGCGGCGATGTGCACGACTGGATTGAAAAAGACGGCTGCGGAATCAATATCGACCGCGATGATCCGGCACATACCGAACAGGTTCTTGCAGAATGCACATACGACGATCTGATGCATATGCGAAAAGCGGCAAGAGCTGTCTTTAACGACTATCTTTCCGTCGAAGCGTTCGAACAGGCAATGGATGCCGGCCTCGCCGCTTATGAAAGAAGCCGCTCGCAAAGAGCGCAGTGAGCGGTCAACTGGAAATACAGCTTGCGTTGAATCAAACAGAGAAAAGAAAATACTCCGGGTATTTTGTATCTGGAAGGACGGTCGAACCGAACAGTTCGGCTGTTTTTTTATGGAGTGTCAAGGCGCGGGTATCGCGGATATACAGAACAAATACATCGGGTATTGCGCCGCTCCAGAAAAAAGATGAAGCACGGATTTCGGCTGACTCTACGTAATTCTATTGGTTATGCGCGAAGAATTTAGTGAAAAAACAGTGTGTGATGAATGGCCTGCGCTCATCTTGTCTGCAAAAGCAACCCTTCAATGATCCATTAAAAAGATCTGATATTGGATAAAAAAAGTATGGATAAATACATATATCCAATCTGTTATGAGAAAAATATAGTAATCACTCTCAAATGTTACGGAAAATTTACATGAAATTTACTGAAAAACATGACATTTTTT
>CAOKFJ010000260.1 GCA_948467695.1 uncultured Allobaculum sp.
GAAGTCAGCAAACGCTTCAGCGAAAGTTTCATCCGTATTCTCTGCTCCATAGTTCGATAGAGCATTTTGAATCAGTTCTGTATTTGATTTAAACTTTTTGGTCTGACCTGTTCTTTTTCGATACTTTTCAATAGTTTCCTGAATCAGCTTTTCCTTAACACCTATACCGTACATTCTATCTATAGAAAAACCAACATAATGTCCGTATTCATGAATAAATGTTGCTAAAGGGTTGTCCGTGGCTTTTTCTCGAATTCCATTCTGATTTTTCTGATAACTCTTTCTCACTCTTTTTTCAATAGCTGAAAGTTTATGAAATCTACTTGAATCGATAGCAATCTGGCATTCGCCATTTAAGTACGAAAAAAATTCTCCTAGTGAATTCTTTTCAACCGATACCGGTGATGCCATAATTTCTTTCAAATCAACCTTCGCATTTGATTCTGCGAATAATGGAAACTCCTTTTCAAATCTTTGCATCCACAACGCACATTCTTTGAGCCATTCTCCATCAATTTGATCTTCCGGTTTACTCGTTTCCATGAACTTAATTCCTTTAGATCGAAAGTAATCGATTGCCTCTTCTTTCTTTTTCTGCTTTTGATTGGAATTCTGCTCCTCAAAAGTTTCAAGTGCGATATGATCTCGAATTCTTTTGCTCGCTTTATCCCGAAATACAGTATCTGAAGAGGGAACTTTCAGATTTCTCCATTCCTCGAATGTCATGCCGTGCTCTTCATACGTCTCGGACCATTCATCGAAGGCCGCTTCATCGAAATCATCATCTTCTTCCGGGATATATGCACCGATGTCACATCTGCATCCCGGATGCATTGGCGGTGTATTCTCTCCGATCGCCATGTCTTCGAGCTTGTAATGCTGCCCGTTGAGCGCCTGACACTCATCACAGCAGTCGGGATTGGAAAGAATCTGGAACTCTTCCAACTCCATTTCCTTTAGCGACTCAGCATGCGCCTGGATCTGCACTCTTGCCAGTTCAGTGTTCATCAGTCTCTGCGCCTGACGCTTGCTGACTCCGGTTTCCTTAGCCAGTTCCCGGGTAAAGGGTGCGGATCCTTTTCCAAGAACCATGCAGTTAACCAGCGCTTTATTGAGCTTTTTCTGCATCCGGTCCTGATGCGGTCCCCAGATCCGTTCTGAGAATGTCGCTCCATGAAATGACGCTTTGACAATCTGATCCACGTGTTTCAGGTTGTTGAGTACCGTTTCGCCGAGAATTCCAGCCTGCTCCTGAAACGTCTTGTAGGTGCGGACTTTAAGCGCCATGCTGATGATCTCGTCTCTCTTTGCGCCTGCGTACAGCATTCTCAGGCGAAGCTGACTTTGCAGCATCTGCAGTCGCGAGATCTTCATCGTTGTGTTGTAGCGTTTCATTTCCGCATTTGCTTCTTTGCTGAAATACTCTTTCGATTCGTCTTGAGCGTATGTTCCCGATCGCATATCGAGCTGTGCCTGTCGACAGTACTTCTTCGCCAGTTCAGCGTAGTACTTCATATCGGTCTGGCTGAGATAGCGCTGCGCATCTGCATAGCTCAGTTCGTTCGCTTGGGCATATTTCTGATAGAAGATGTCGATCTGGTCTTCGATCTCGTAGATAAGATTCTGATACACATCGGACAGCTGTGCTTGCCAGCCCCGCTCTTCTTCTTCGCACTTTTTGCGCCATGCTTCCTCTCGCTTTTTCCAATAGTTACTGGATGCCATATTCGCTTACCTGTTCGTCATCGGTCTCTTCCGGTTCGTCAGAGTGCTGATGAGCATCGAATGAATAAAGCGGTTCGACTTCGTTCTCTTCTTCCAGGCGTTTCATTTCAGAGTCGACGTTATCAACGATGGAGAGGGTTTCAAGCTGTGTGCGGTGGGACACGATTCCTGCAAGCTGAGCGGCTGTCTGCGCTTCTTCCAGCGCGTTGGAGGGAATATTCGGTGTAAATCGGTAGCGGAGTTTAGCCCAGTCATCCGGTGCGACTTTGGAATGAATCAGCACGTTGGAGAAAATGATTTTCCATCTGCGATTCATGCCGGATTCAAATTTGCGCTGCTTGGCTTTGAAGAGGTTTGTGGTGTTCAGAAGCTTGTACTGCCTCCTCCTGGCTGTCGGAAAACGAAAACGCCTTTCGCACATGTTTCAACGAAACTGTACAAAAGGCGTTTTTTGTTATCTTGGCTCTTACAGACGGCTATTTCAGCGTGGAAGAGGCATTGAGAATCGAAGTCGAATACAGGAAGAGAACATCCTGATCATCAAACTCGATCACGTTCTTCAGTCTGAACGAGGGCAGATTGCGCAGATCGATTATCGTCGTTTTTCCGTACCCTGATGCGAGCAGCGGCGCAATCGAACTGCCGTATGAATCCGCAAAAAGAACAAGCTCGCGATCCAGCGGGGCATGCGGGTTGTCGATTTCAATCATGCCGGCGCTGCCGGAAAGAAAGACGCTGTAAGGATCCATGCTTTCAATTTTTGACGGATCATACAGAACACTTTTTCTGGGTTCATTCTGGTCATAGCGAAGAATCGTCCAGTCTTTCATGGATGGATTTTCAAGAACATTGAGCGCATCTTCATCATGCGCGTATGCGCTCTGCAAACCCTGCTGACCTTTGAACTTCTGTGCAAGCGTCTGCACCGAGTACTCATCAAGAATAGTGACGCCCATCGACGAGGCGATCTTCTGCGCCTGATCAAGAATCGCTTCCTGTCTCCAGTGCGGATCCGTGCAGTAATAATCTTCAAGAGCAAGAGTGTCCGCGATCGGAATTTCTGTACCGAAATCAAAGACATGGCGTGCTTCTTCAAAAAACGCCTGATAGTCCATGTTCAGATACGCATCTTTTTCCAGAAAATACGATTTATCAGGAATAATCGAAAAATAGACATGACAGTTCGTTGATTTGAGATCCTCGTTCCAGATCCGCTCGAACAGTGAAGCTGCATACACCAGCGACTGTTCATTGATTTGCCGTTCGACTTTGATGATATGGCCGTCTTTCAAAACAAACCCATTCTGATCCAATGCGCCATAGAGCGTCGTTGAAGCCAGCGCATTGAAGCGAAGAAGCGCATCGCGTCCAAAAAGGTGATCATCAAGATAGCCCTCCAGATCCGCCTGATAGCGTCCGCTTTCCATACCCTGAAAACTCATTTTCGGCATTGAGGCCAGACGGCGTCTTTCCGCTTTCGAATGCGTCTGATCAGTAACAAGCGATGCCACAAGAAAGAGAGCAAGCGTTCCGAAAAGCACAGCGATCCAGAGAACACTGTAGACATTC
>CAOKFJ010000261.1 GCA_948467695.1 uncultured Allobaculum sp.
CTCTGCGCGAAAGCCGAGTCGTATTCGACACATCCGATCGCGCAAAGCATTCTTCGCGCAGCAAAACTCGATGATCCCAAACACAACGTTGATGATGTGCAGGAGGTTGCGGGCAAAGGCCTTATCGCAGCTGTAGATGGACGCAAAGTCGCTGCAGGAAACGCGAAGCTGATGGATTCGATCGGCATTCCCGCCGCAGACCTTCCCAAAGGATCCGGTTTTGGAACTGTCGTGTATGTTGCCTGCGAGGGACAGTTTGCGGGTGTTATTGAAGTTGCCGATGAACCCAAAGAAGAAACCAAAACGGTTACCACACTTCTTCGCAAGTATGGTGTTGATCGCTTTGTCATGCTTACAGGCGATGCCGAAACAGTCGCTCAGGCAGTAGCCGGCAGCGCGGGCATTAATGAAGTGCATTCTCAGCTTCTGCCTGAGCAGAAGGTGGAATGGCTTGAGAAAATTCTTGCCGATCATCATGGAAAAACAGCCTATGTCGGCGATGGCATCAACGACGCGCCGGTTCTTGGCATGGCGGATATTGGTATTGCGATGGGCGGTCTGGGAAGCGATGCCGCCATTGAAGCGGCGGATATTGTCCTGATGGACGATCAGCTTGATTCGCTGATCACCGCGATTCAAATTTCCCGAAAGACGCTTTCCATTGCCAGACAGAACATCGTTTTCGCGATTTTCATCAAAGTGATGATGCTTGTGCTTGGAGCGCTTGGAATCGTCAATATGTGGGGCGCCGTATTCGCCGATGTGGGTGTATCTGTCATCTGCATTCTCAACTCGATGCGTGCGCTCAATGTTAAAAAATTCAGACTCAATCAGCCGGAACTGCGATAAGCAGCTCCGGCTTTCTATTGTTTCAAGGATAGAGAAAACGCAGTCAGCGGGCAAACAAGTCAATAAAACAGCGCTGTTTTCCTATGATAGATACAGGAGGCGATAAAGATGCAGGAACATGCAAACCAGCTGGAAATCAGCGAAATGATCGCACATCTCTCGCTCGCACTGGACTACAAGAACATGGAAAGAACCATGGAGAAATTCTCGACGGATGCGCACTTTGTTATCGAAGAAGATGGACGAACAACACTTGATCTGAAAGGCAGAGAAGCCATTCGCGAACATCTCGCAAAGAAATGGGAAACCATGGATGTGGTCTTTCACAATACCGGAGCGACATGCTCCCAAATCATCACACTCGATCAGGCAGCGGAATCCTGGACCAGTGCGTTTGTAAAAACGCGCACGTTTGATCCATCCGTGACCACTGATGAATGTGTTCATTACCATGACAGACTGATCAAGGTCGACGGGCACTGGTATATCGTTGAGCGAACGATTGAAGTCGTTACCAAATCTGTTTTCTAATCCGGGAGCTTCCCGGATTTTTTGTACCGAAAGAAGGTTTGAAAGGGGAGAGTTGATGTCCATGCACGATAAAAAGCACTCGGCAGCGTCGAACTCGAGAAGAGAGGGCGTACGCAAGGATTTACGAATAGAGACATACGTCGCGCATAATGACTTGGAGACAGAATTAGAAGACAAGGCGATCGCTATGCGTTCAGGCAATGGCGATGAACCGCTCGTTTTTTATCCGATCGCTTCTCCTGATGGCGCGCTTGCCTTTCTTTTCGCGATATTCGGCTTGCTGATGTGGTATGTTTCCGTCTTCGATCACCTGTCGGATTCGACGCTGCTTTCCATCAGCATGGTCTGGCTGCTGCTCTCTCTTGGAACGCTGTGCGCTTCACTGATCAATATGCTTCGGGGACATTCGAGAGGAAACACAAATCTTCTCGCGACAATTCTGCTTGGATTCATTCCTGGCATCGACACGCTTGCCGCGCTGTTCATGCGCTCTCGCCAAATGGTTTATCAGCCGGAAGTCTATGGAATTATGTATGTCATCGGCGCGCTTTTCATATTTGGCGCTGCATGGAGACGCAAAGCGCAGCCGGGATACATCTTTTTGCGCACGATTGCTATTGCAGGCGGTCTTCTGTTCCTGGGAACAGGAGATCTTTTGAAAAATCCGATATTGAGAGAGATCGGCGGATGGTCCGTATTCGTGTTCGCATTGCTGAGTTTCTATTACGGCTTATCGAGAATGTATGAAGAATTCGGTTTCTCTTTACCGCAGGGAAGAGCATTCTTTTCCGATGACCATTCAAACGGCGTGCATAAAATGACGTCTGTAATGTATGCCGCTCATCCGCTTATGCACCGCTATGATGTCATCAGCAGCCCGCAGATGATTGTGTCGTTTATCTGCGCGACATTTGGCATGCTCAGCTTTGCATCAGCGTTCTTCCCGCTTTCGGATGATTCGATACTGGCAACCGGGATTATGCGGATGCTTCTTGGCGGGATCTACTTTTTAAGCGCGTTGATCAATCTGTTCAAAGGATCTCCTTATGGAAGCATCAATCTGATCTTCTCAGTTTGTTTTGGCTTGTTTGCTGGTTCGACATTGATGATTCAGGCGTTCAATCATCTGCTTCATTTTGATGTTGCGCCTTTGATTTATGGCGTTCTGCAGTTGTTTGCGGGACTCTATCTGCTCTGTCTGATTCCGGCGCTGCGCAAAAGTCCGCTGTATCGGATGATATCAATGATTTTTGCGGGGAGCGGATTGTTCTTTGCCTCGCTCGATGCGTTTTTCCATGCGCAGCTGCTGATGCAGACAAGCGGATTCCTGTTTCTTTTATTTGCTTTGCTCAATATCTATGCCGGACTTTCAGCGCTCCTGCCCGATCTGCGGCAGGGACCGAGCGCCGAGGAAATGGTGAAAGGAAAAGGCAAGCCGCTGACGGATAAATAAACGAATAAAACTGCAGCTATCGCTTGAGCGTCATCAGCGAATGGCTGCAGTTTTTGTTTCTATATATGAGATGAGAATTAGCGAGCCGAATTTCTGTTCTGACCTTGGCGACGGTTGTTTCTAGAAGAAGTGGAACCGTTTTTGTCAAAACGACGATTTTCAGAGCGAGTATTGTCATCTTTGCGGCGATGTTTGCTGTTTCTGGAAGGATGTTTCGTCTTTTCACGCGCCGCAGGAGCAGGAGCATCTTCCGAGCGCATGGTCAGCGAAATGCGTTTGCGGGGAATGTCGACTTCAAGCACGCGCACTTTAACAATCTGACCGGTATGCACTACTTCGGCAGGGTCTTTAACAAAGCGGTCTGCAAGCTGAGAGATGTGCACCAGACCGTCTTCATGCAGTCCGATATCCACAAACGCGCCAAAACTGGTGACGTTGCGAAT